>NZ_FQVG01000056.1 GCF_900129265.1 Caloramator proteoclasticus DSM 10124
TGTTCGAGTCTATTAAAACTTTTAAGTCTACAGATAAATGTGAACAGAACTATAAATGAAATAGTTGAAGTTTCAATTTGAGGATTTATTCTTCCATCTTTTAACCCCTTGATTTTTTCTCCAAGATGGTATACCTTAGAGAAGTAGGTGAGCATTTGTTTTAAATAACGCTTGTTCATCTCAAAACATCCTTTCTATTGGGTTTGTAGCAAAATTCATTATAGAAAGGATGTTTTCATTTTTAAACCCTAAATTTTTTCCAGTAAAAATCGGAATTTACATATTTCAATTATTATTCATCTAAACCATTACATATCAAGGGGCTACGCCCTATTTATTTTTTAATCTGCGAAACTTCTGATGAAGAAAAATTTAAAAAATTAAATAAGAGGATTTGATTATCTCAAATCCTCCTCAAGTTCCACAATCTCAAAATAATCAAAATCTATCTCCTCAATAAAATTATCCTGTTTAAAGGAAGTTTTAGAATACTTATTATACTCTTCAAGATTTTTAGGAAGCCAATAGGGCTTTTGAATATCAAGTTTTTGACATATCTCTGTTATACACATTTTTAGGTTCTCTTGATAATCTGCACCACCTTTAAATTCTGCCTCTTCGTGTCTTATTAGCTTATTATTTTTGTATATTTTTCCCCAAAGTCTCAACTATAGCACCATCCTTATTGTAATTATTTTTTAGTAAGGTATAATAATTTATAATAACACGTTTAGAAGTAAAATAAAATATATAAGGGTGAAATTATGAAACAAAAGGATTTAAATGAGGCTGTAGAGTGTATTAATAATAAAATTAATATTTTGCTTGAACAGTTTGATATTAAGCTTGTTTATATATTTGGTTCATATGCAAAGGGTACAAATACTAAAAACAGCGATCTTGATATTGCAATTTTGCTGGGTGAATATACACCCTATGACAAAATAAATCTTATATCAGAATTGGCGGGGATTTTAAATAGAGATGATATAGATGTCGTTATTCTAAACGATGCCAATTCAATATTAAAATTTCAAGTTATAAAATATGGTAAAATTGTTTACAAGGTTTCGGAATATGAAAAAGTAATATTTGAGTCAAAAACAATGGATGAATATATGGATATGGAATATTATAGAAACAGACAAAAGCAGGTTATGGATATAACTTTTAAGGAAAAGTGGGGTATGTTAAATGACAAAAGACATAGCTGAACTTATAGAATATAAGATAAGAGAACTACAAAAAAATCTTTTGCTTCTTAAGCAGGTTTCATTTGATATAAATAAAGAAAATCTAAAGAGAGATATGTTAAGATATTGGGGTATTGAAAGAGGTTTACAAATTTCGGTTGAATGTGTGATAGATATAGCCAATATAATAATTTCTACAACTGAATTAGATAAACCTGATAGTTATAGAGAAACCCTTCTTACTTTGCATAAAATAGGTGTAATTCCAGAGAAGTTTGCAAAGAACATAGTTGGAATGGCATCCTTTAGAAATATATTAGTTCACGATTATTTGAGGGTGGATGAAGAAATTATAATAGATGTGCTGAAAAATAAACTTGATGACTTTGCAGAGTATATAAAATATGTGCAGACGTGGTTAGACAAAAATTATAAATAAAAGAGGTGTTAAAATGGAGGTTCAAGTAACAAAATTAGCAGAGGATAAGATAAAGGAGGCAATAAAAACATATAATGAAAAGAATCAATTAAGAATATATGTAGAGGCAATTGCGTGCCACGGTGCAAAATTTGGTCTTGCCTTTGATGATATAAAGGAGGATGACATAACAGAAAAGGTTGGAGATATTACATACTTTGCGGATGAAAATGTTTTAAAATATTCCGATGGAATAAAAATAGATTATGTTTTAGAGCCTAAAGAAGGATTTATAGTAACTTCCTTAAGGCCAGTAAAATCAAGCTGCTCAAGTTGTGCAGGTTGTAAATAATTTAAAAAGGGGGATAAAAGTATGATTATTACAACTACTCCTTCGATAGAAGGGAAGAAAATAGTTGAGTACAAGGGGATTGTTTTTGGAGAGGTCATAAGTGGTGTAAACTTTGTAAAGGATTTTATGGCAGGACTCTCTGATATTTTTGGAGGACGTTCATCTACTTATGAGGAAGAACTACTTTACGCAAGGGATAGAGCACTTGAGGAGATGAAACAAAGAGCACAAGCTTTAGGTGCCAATGCTGTTGTTGGTGTGGATATTGACTATGAAGTATTAGGACAGTCAGGAAGTATGTTAATGGTTACAGCATCAGGCACAGCTGTTGTAGTAGAATAGGTGGCATTATGCCACCTATTTATTTAAACTGTATTATAAAAGTGGTTCCTTCTCCTATCTTGCTTTTAACCTGTATGTTTCCATTATGAAGCTTAATTATCTCTTTAGCAATAGATAAACCAAGACCTCCTATCCCTTTTTCTTTAACCCTATAAAACCTTTCAAAAATAAATGGAAGGTGTTTTTCTTCTATTCCTTCACCATTATCTTTTATAGTTATTGTAATTTTTTCTTCATTGCTTATACTAATTTCAATTAGTCCATCATCCTTTGTATGTTTAATGCAATTTGACAGTATGTTTAATATGGCCATCTCAAGGTAGTATCTATCGGCTTTCATTAATATATCATTTCCATTTATTAAAATAATCCTGTTTCCCTTTATTATTTTTATTTTATCTACAATATCACTTAACAAGGCATATAGATTTACTTCTTCAAACTTTAAATTTATATTACCTGACTCTATTTTAGAAAGTTCAAGGTTTTCATTTACAAGTTTATTTAACCTTTCAACCTCTTCAATTATATCCTTAATATATTCCTTCCTCTCTTCTATAGGAACAATGTCGTCATAGAGTGCCTCTGCATATCCTTTAATAATCCCAAGGGGAGTTCTAAATTCGTGGGTTACATTTGCTATAAAATCCCGCCTTAATTTTTCAGTTTTAGAAAGGTTTTCAGCCATTGAGTTTATTGTTTTTGAAAGTTCTTCTATTTCATCATTAGTATTTATATTTAGTCTTATGCTGTAATCTCCCCTTGATATTTTCTTGGCAGCATCATTTATTTCGATGATTGGCTTTGTGAACTTGTTACTAATAAAGTATGCACCAACAAAGGATATAAGTATTGCAACAAATAAAAGATAAGTAAATTGTTTAGATATATTAGATACTGCATTGTTTATTTCAACTGTAGGTATATGAATAAATATAGCAAATATATTACCGTTTAATTTAGCAGGATAGCCAAGAGAAATAATCTTGCTCTGCCTTAACATCATTTCATCTGTTCTATATATTATTTGACCATCTAAAACACTGCTTAAATAGTTTTTTTCTATATTCATTATTTTGCCTGTCATACCCATCATATGCGAGTATTCTTTGAAAACAATATCTCCATTGCTATCATAAATTGATACACGTGCATTTAATGTACTTGAAATTCTCTCTATTTCAGAAGTAAGTTTATCTTGGTTTATAAGATTTTTTTCAATAACTTGTGCATAGGAAATAAGTTTATCCCTTTCAGTATTTGAATAGTACCTATTTAATATATTACTTTGCAGAAGTACATTAAAAACTAAAAGAATAATCATTAAAAGAGATGTGTACACTATTAACTTATATCTTATTCCTCTCATTTTTTCACCTCGAATTTATATCCAAACCCTCTAACCGTTTGAATATAGTCCCTATAATCACCAAGTTTCTCTCTTATATTTTTTATGTGGGTATCAACAGTTCTAAGGTCTCCATAATATTCATATCCCCAAACAGCATCAAGTATTTGTTCCCTTGATATGGCTATGTTTTTATGTTCATACAGATATAAAAGAAGCTCAAATTCCTTTAATGTCAAATCAATAGTATGTCCGTTAACTCTAACCTCCCTTGCAGATTTATCAATAAGTATTCCTTCTGATTCATCAGTCTTCTTAACTCTTTTTAATATGGCACGAGTTCTTGCTACTATTTCCCTTGGACTTGCAGGTTTTACAACATAGTCATCAACTCCAAGGTCAAAACCGAATAATTTATCATCCTCTTCGCCACGGGCAGTTAGCATAATAACAGGAACATCGCTATCCTTTCTTATTGTTCTTAAAACACTCCAACCATCACGTTTTGGAAGCATAACATCAAGTATGATAAGAGAATGAGTAAGGGGTGAGAATAAGTTTATAGCCTCTTCACCATCCTTTGCCTCATCAACGCTATATCCTTCGTTTTCAAGATAAAGTTTTAAGACACGTCTTAATTTATCCTCATCTTCTACAAGAAGTATTTTGCTCATAAGAACACCCCCTAATTGTTTTAACTATATATTAATACATAAAATCAAAAAATAAAATGAACTTCACAAAATCTACACAAAAATCCCATAAATCAATCACATTATAAAAATATAATCAAAGTATAAGATAAATAAATTAAATTTTTAGGAGGTAGATTAGTATGAAGATGAAAAAGATGGCATTAGGACTTTTAATAGTAGGGGCAGTATCAACAACTGCACTTGCTTATGCAGCCACAAGACCAGTTGATATAGTTTCAAAGCTAACAGGAAAGACTGTAGAAACTTTATACCAAGAAAGAGCACAGGGCAAAACATATGGAACAATAGCAAAGGAAGCAGGAAAGCTTGAGGAGTTTAAAAATGAAATGCTAAAGAATAAAAAAGAGATATTAGACCAAAGAGTAAAGGAAGGAAGGATAACTCAGGAACAGGCAGATGAAATTTATAATTCTATTAAAAACAATATGGCAAACTGTGATGGAACAGGTTCACAAAGACTTGGTCAAAAGTATGGTGTTGGTTTTGGAAATAGCCAAGGAAAAGGAATGGGAAATGGTGCAGGATTAGGTCAAGGAATGAGAAGAGGATTTGGAAATGGGTTTAACAGAAGATAGGATGTTTAAATAAATATATTAATAAAAAAGAGTAGTAAACAATCTGATTACTTGTTTACTACTCTTTTTGTTTTTTATGATATAATGAAAATTGAGAATTTTATGACAAGGTGGGTTAGCAATGTTTAAGAAGTTGGTAGATTTTATAAATAGACAAGCTATTTTAATTCTAATAATAGCAAATTTAGCAGCAAGTTTATTGCTTATGTATACAAAAAATGATAGAGAACAGACTGTTTTTGCAAAACCTCTATATCATTTTTATTTTATAACACAAAACTCAACAGATCCCTTCTGGAGAGAGGTTATAATGGGGGCAAATAAGGCAGCAAAGGATAATAATGTAGTAATAGAGTTCTGCTCTCCAAGATTTAATGATCCAAAGGAACAGTTAAAATATCTTGATATTGCAATTTTATCAAAGGTGGATGGAATTATTACCCACGTTCCAACAACAGGAGATTTCACAAGCCTAATTGATAGGGCATTTTTTAAGGGTATTCCTGTTATTACATTTGAAAATGATGATAATAAAAGTAAAAGATATTCCTTCGTAGGGGTAAATAGTTTTGAGGTTGGTAAAAAGGCAGCGGAACTTATGATAAAAGCAACAGGTGGAAGAGCCAATATTGCAATTATCACAAGCAATGATTTAAATCAAGATTTGGTGGAAAACAATCTAAAAATGAACGGTTTTTTTAGTGCCATAAAGGATTATCCAGAAATGAAGGTTGTAAAAACCTATACATCTAAAATGGGCATTTTAAGTGCAGAGGAAATAACACAAAAGATTATAGATTCGCAAGAAAAAATAAATGCTATTTTTACAGTTAGTTCAGCAGATACCTTAGGAGCAGCACAGCTAATTGTAGATAGAAACAAGGTTGGTGAAATAATACTTGTGGGCTATGGAAGTTCAGAGGAAATCATAAGATATATTGATAAGGAAATTATTTATGGAACTATATCAAGTGATCCCTTTCAGATGGGATACGAAAGTGTTAAAGCACTTATTGATATTAAATCATCGAAAAATGTTCCGTATTATATAAATACCGAATTAAAGGTTTTAACAAAGGAAACGATTGAGGAATTCAAGAAAAAAAGCAATGAAAAGGAAAAACTTCTAAAGTGGGAGAGTCTTTATGAATAGAGAGTTTTTTAAATTCTTTGGAATAAGAAAAAAGCTAATTATATATTTTTTGTTTATTATATTGTTCTTAAGTAGCATAAGTCTTTTTTCCTATTATAGTGCCGATGTAGTTTTAAATAATACAAATACAATCATAAAGGATTATATATACATAAATGATGTAAAAAACACAGTAAATAGCCTAATTACAGAACTTGAAAAATACTTGACTACCGCCTCCTCTGAAAGCCTTTTGCGTTATTATGACTATTATAATAGACTTCAGGTAATATCAAGGGAAATACCAAGAACTTTAGATTACAATGAAGATAAATTAATTCTAAAGGATATTGGTAATATGCTTGATGAACTTTTATCAGAAACGGATAAGGCTGTGTTGGCAAAGAGAGGTAGGATAAGCAGTAGATACATAGCAAATTTTGAAAGGGTTACTGAAATAGGTGAATATATAAACAAATACAATAATAAACTGTTAGACAATACATTAAAGGGTGGTACCGAAAGATACCAAAACATAAATAGCAATATGAGGTTTATTATTATACTAACCTTTTTTGCAATAATTGTATCAGTTATTGTCACATTATATATTGCAGCATCTGCAACCTATAGATTAATAAAACCAATATCTGAGCTATCAAAATATGCAGAACGAATTACAGAGGGAGACTTAGAGGTTAAGCTTACTCAAACCCATACAGGAGATGAAACAGATATTTTAACAGGTGCATTTATAAATATGGTTGAGAGCATAAAGGATTATATAAGTGAACTTAAAAAACAAGCCGAAATGGAAAATAAGCTAAAGGAGCAGGAGCTTCAAAATTTAAAAATGGGTAGTCTTCTTAAGGAGGCAGAACTTAAGTATCTACAATCACAAATAAACCCCCATTTTTTATTTAATACATTAAACGCGGCGGCACAATTATCAACAATTGAAGGGGCTGATAAGACATCAGAGTTTATTGAAAACATAGCACAACTTTTTAGATACAACCTTAAAAATATTGATGATTTAGTCTCCTTAAGGGATGAAATAGAACACGTTATAAATTATATTCAGATTTTGAAGATGAGATTTGGAAACAGGATAGACTTCTATACTGATATAGATGAACTTGCGTTAGATACCAAGATACCAAGAATAACACTTCAGCCAATTGTTGAAAATGCTTATATACACGGGCTTCAAAATCTTGAAAGAAAAGGGGAAATACATCTTAATGTAAAGGCGGAACTTGATTATGTATTAATTGATATTATTGACAACGGGACAGGAATGGATAAAGAGTGTATAAATGCAATAATATGTTCAAATAAAGATGAGGAGATTGCCAAAAAACACGTTACAGGCATTGGAATGAAAAATGTCTTAGAAAGGTTAGAGCTTCTTTTTAATATAAAAGATAGAAGTGAGTTAATAAGTATTGAAAGTAAAATAGATGAAGGTACTAAAGTAACCTTGAAGATACCAAGATTTAATGTGGGACAAGGGGGATTAAAAGTATGTTGAAGGTTTTAATAGTAGATGATGAGTATCTTGTTCTTGAATATATAAAAATGATAATAGAAAAAAACTTTGATGATGTAAAAATTGTAGATACTGCAGCTACAGGACGTGAAGCAATAGAAAAGGCAATACAAACAAAGCCAGATATTGTTTTTATGGATATACATATGCCTGGCATAAATGGAATAGAGGCTATAAGGCAGATTAAGTCTACAAATAGCGATATATTTTTTGTAATACTAACAGCCTATGAATACTTTGACTACGCAAAGGAGGCATTAAATCTTGGTGTTTTTGAATATCTTTTAAAACCTATAAATAAACTTAAGT
Organism: Caloramator proteoclasticus DSM 10124; assembly: GCF_900129265.1. Classification (GTDB taxonomy): domain Bacteria; phylum Bacillota; class Clostridia; order Clostridiales; family Caloramatoraceae; genus Thermobrachium; species Thermobrachium proteoclasticum. The sequence goes on from NZ_FQVG01000056.1 coordinate 7,938, forward strand.
TAATAGAAACCATTAATAATCTAAAAACTGCAATTGAAAAAAGAAGAAGAAATATAATGTTGGAGGTTGAATTAAAGGAGAGAATAAACAATATTGTACCATTTTTAGAGGGACAATTTATAGCATATAAGATGTTCAATATAGGAACATTAAATGATGTGGGATTTTATGAAAATGTTTTTAATATGTCATTAAGGCAGGGTTATGTTATGAGTGTTTCCCTTGAGGGTGATGGACGTTTAGTAGGAAATACAACTCTTAAGGACAAATATGATAAACAGAATTTTTACGACCTGTTTAAAATAAAATTAAAAAGTATAGTTCCCTGCATTATATCCAATCCTTTATCGGATAGAATTGTAGCCTTTATCCCGACTGATGAAGATGAGGATGAATTTGTTAAATATAAATCCATTGAAACAGCAAAGAAGTTTGAAGAAAAAATAAAGGGTGCATCTAATTTAAAATATAAAATAGGAATAGGTAGAAATTATAGTATAGAAAATTTTAATAAGTCCTGTAATGAGGCCTATATTGCATCTTCTATAAATAATGGACAAACTATTGTTCATTATGAGGATATAAATCCTAATACTCAAAAGGATGATGTGTACCCTTGGAACCTTGAAACTGCCTTTTTAAACTGTATTGTTTCAGGAGACTTTAATGGTGCTAAGGAAGCTTTTAAATCAATATATGTTTGGTTAAGCAATGCATATGTTAATGATATATACAAAATAAAAACAAAACTTATAGAATTGGCCTTTAATGTAGATAAAGTTATTCCATATAAGCTTGATAATATTAATACCCTAAAGCAGGCATTTGTTTTGACGGTTTTAAAGGAAGAGGATATAAATGAAATAAGAAAAAGCTTTTTACAGTATATTTCAGATATCTCCCTTGAAATACAAAATAGAAAGCAGGAGCAGGTGGATGATATTATATCAAAGGTTTTAGAATTTATAAACAAAAATTATAAAGAAGATATTTCTCTTCAGGATGCAGCACAGCACGTTAATATTAGTTATCATTATTTAAGCAAAATATTTAAAAATGAGATAGGAAAAGGATTTACAGATTATTTAACAGAACTTAGAATAGAAAAGTCTATGCAATTATTATCTAATAGAAATATGAGTATAAAGGAGATATGCCAAGAGATAGGATATAATGACCCTAACTACTACTGCAAAATATTTAAAAAGATAACTGGAATGACCCCCACAGAATATAGAGCTTCAAGCAGGATAAGGGGGGATTATGTTGGTTAAGGATAGGTTTTTAAGAAATTCAATATTAGTTTCACTCCTCCTACTTCTCATAATACAAACAGCCTTAATTTTTATAAAGTTTTATAAGCCCTATATATATTTAGCTTCAAAAAATAGTGTGAAGGATGATAAAAAGAAGATAAGAATAGGTTTTTCACTTGGTACTTTAAAGGAAGAAAGATGGATAAAGGATAGAGATATTTTAATGGCAAAGGCAAGAGAATATGACGCTGAAATTATAGTACAAAATGCAAATAATGACGACCAAGATCAACTAAATCAGGTTAAATATCTATTGGATCAGGGGATTGACGTGCTTTTGCTTGTTCCTAATGACTATATAAAGGCACAAAGTGCAGTTCAAATGGCAAAGGAAAGAGGAGTTCCAGTTATATCCTATGACAGATTGGTGCTTAATTCTAATGTTGACCTCTACATAAGTTTTGACAATGTAAGGGTTGGAGAGCTTATGGCAGAGGGAATATTAAATAAAATGAGATATGGCAACATTTTTATAGTAAACGGTGCAAAAAATGACTACAATACAAAGATGATTAAAGAGGGTTATGATAAAAAGTTAGAGCCATATATTAACAATGGACAGATTAAGATAGTTGGAGAAGAGTGGTCGCCTAATTGGATGAGGGAGTATGCCTTTAATGTTGTTGATAGAGAACTACAGAAAAACACAGATATAGATGCTGTAATATGTGGAAATGACAGCCTTGCAGAGGGAGTAATTGAGGCACTTTCAGAACATAGACGTATAGGAAGGGTTTATGTAGTAGGACAGGATGCAGACCTTTGGGCTTGTCAGAGAATAGTAGAGGGTACACAGCTTATGACGATATATAAGCCAATTGATAAACTTGCGGAAGAGGCAATTAGGATGGCTATAAAGCTTGTAAAAAATGAACAAATACAAACAAATAATAAAATATTTGATGGTAAATACTATGTTCCTTATTATGTTTTAGAGCCTATTGCAGTGGATAAAAATAATATGGATGAAACCATAATAAGAGATGGATTTCACTTGAGGGAGGAAGTTTATCTAAAGAAGTAGATAGATTTAAACCCCATAAAAGATTTGGTATTTTATCAATCTTTTATGGGGTATTTTTGTGTAAAATTTTGCAACAAAAAATTACTAATTAATTTTATAAAATTCAGATAATTCACTAAATTATACTTATCCAACACAAATACCTACAGAGACAAGCCAAGATAAATATGCAATAATTTAGTTGAAGCTAATGAGTTAGAAAATTTTAAATTAGCTGAAAATAACAAAACAAAATTCAGGGGGGTTTAGTATGATTAAATTGAAAAAGTTTATTTCAGCAGCAGTGTTAGGCCTTATGATGTTTAGTTTGACATCCTGTGGAACAAAAAAGGTTGATGTTGGTATAGTTCTACCAACAAAGGATGAACCAAGATGGGTTCAAGACGAAACAAGATTTAAGGAAGCTCTAAAAGACACTAACCATTCAGTAGAAATCCTATTTAGCCAGGGTTCATCAGCAAAGGAAAAGGAAAATGTTGACGCCCTTATAGCAAAGGGAATAAAGGTATTAATCATTTGTCCTCACGATGGTAGTGCAGCAGCTGCAGCAGCAGAAGCAGCTAAGAAGGAAGGTATTAAGGTAATCTCCTATGATAGATTAATAACTAATACCGATGCAGTTGACTACTATGTAACATTTGATAGCGTTGCAGTAGGTGAAGCACAAGCAAGATACTTAGTAGAACAAGCTCAAGGTAAAGGAAACCCATTATATCTATATGCTGGAGCAGCATCAGATAATAATGCATTCCTATTCTTTGAAGGTGCTTGGAATGTTCTTCAACCAAAGATTGCTGATGGAACATTTGTTATAAAGAATTCAAGCGAAGCAGTTGCATTACAAGGTAAGGCAAAGCTAACTCGTGATGAGATGAGTAGAATAATAGGACAAGTAACTACAAACTGGGATTTTAACGAAGCAAAGAATAAGGCAGAGGCACACTTAACTGCAGCTTCAAAGGAAGATAAGGGTAATGTATATATATTAGCTCCAAATGATGGTACAGCGCGTGCAATAGCAGATGCATTCGCAGCTGACAAGGACGTTACAAGCTATAAGATAACTGGACAAGATGCAGAAAAGGCTTCAATACAATACATCATTGATGGAAAGCAATCAATGACAGTATTTAAGGATGTTAGAACACTTGTAAAGGATGCTATAGGAATGGCTAAGGATATACTTGATGGTAAGGAACCAAAGACTACTGGTTCATATAACAATGGTAAGATAGATGTTAAGGCAAAGCAAACTGAAGTTATTGTTGTAACAAAGGATAATGTAAAACAAGCTCTTATTGATTCAGGTTACTACAATGCTTCAGACTTTACAGGAATTAAGTAAAAGCAGTTTAAATTTATGAATAGTGGTAGCTTTGGCTATCACTATTCATTCATAAAATATTTTAATGTTTATCAAGGAGCGAGCGGTGTTATGAGCGATTATATTTTAGAGATGAAAAATATAACAAAAACATTTCCAGGAGTTAAGGCTCTTGATAATGTAAATTTTAAGGTTAAAAGAGGAGAAATCCACTGCTTAGTAGGTGAAAATGGTTCAGGTAAATCAACTTTAATGAAGGTTTTAAGTGGTGTATATCCTTATGGAGAATATTCAGGAGATATAGTTTTTAATGGAAATATCCAAAGGTTTTCACATATATCAGATAGTGAAAAGGTTGGTATTGTAACTATATATCAAGAACTTGCACTAATACCTGAACTTACAGTATATGAAAATATTTTTTTAGGCCACGAAATTAAAAAAGGTAAATTTATAGATTGGGAAGAGACAATAGTTAGAGCCAAGGAGATGCTAAAAAAGGTTAAGCTCAATATAAATCCTTCAATTAAAATTAAAGACCTTGGTGTTGGAATGCAACAACTTGTTGAAATAGCAAAGGCCTTAAGTAAAAATGTAAAACTTTTAATACTTGATGAACCAACAGCTGCTCTAAATGAAGATGATAGTGAAAATCTTCTTAAACTTATAAAAGAATTAAAGGCACAGGGAGTAACCTGTATTTTGATATCCCATAAGTTAAAGGAAGTTTTAGAGGTTGCAGATTCTATAACAGTATTAAGAGATGGAAAAACGATTTGTTCACTGGATAGGGAGAAGGATAAGATTACAGAAGGTATTATTATAAAACATATGGTTGGTCGTGAAATAGATGATATATATCCAAAGAGAAATATAAAGAATTTTGGTGACAAGGTACTTGAGGTTAAGAATTTAAGTGCCTATGATCCCAATTTAAATAGGCAGATACTAAAAGATGTTTCCTTTAATGTAAGAAAGGGAGAAATAGTTGGTATCGCAGGGCTTATGGGTTCAGGAAGAACAGAACTTGCCTTGAGTATATTTGGCAACTCAAAGGGTTATAAGGTAAAGGGAGATATTTTTGTCAATGGAGAGAAGAAGAGATTTTTAAAACCAAAGGATGCAATAAAGGCAGGAGTAGCATATGTAACTGAGGATAGAAAGGGAAATGGTTTGATTTTAATTGACGATATAAAATCAAATATCACCTTGGCAAATTTAAAGAGCTTATGTGAAAAGGGATTTATAAATCAAAATGAGGAAATAAAGGTGGCTAATGAATATAAGGCATCTTTGAAAATAAAGGCTCCAAGTGTGGAACAAAAGGTTGGAAATTTAAGTGGTGGAAATCAGCAGAAGGTTTCACTTGGAAAGTGGCTCTTTGCAAGACCCTATGTGCTTATACTTGATGAACCAACAAGAGGTATAGATGTTGGAGCAAAATATGAAATCTATACATTGATGAATGAACTTGTAAAGCAGGGTATGAGTATAGTTATGATTTCATCAGAACTTCCTGAAGTTCTTGGAATGAGTGATAGAGTATATGTAATGTCAGATGGAAAAATAGTTGGTGAATTACCTATAGAAGAGGCAACCCAAGAAAAAATTATGGAACTTGCAACTAATTAGGAGGCGTGGATATGGATTTTATTAAAGAAGCAAAACAACTTTTAAGAGAAAATATTCGTGAATATGGTATGTATATAGCCTTAGCAGTTATAATGATTATATTTACAATAGGTTCTGGTGGGCTTTTTATATCATCAAGAAATATAAGTAATCTAATCAACCAAACTGGATATATTGCAGTTTTATCTGTTGGTATGACTTTGGTTATTGTAATAAGACACATTGACCTATCAGTTGGATATGTTGCAGGATTTTTAGGAGCACTCATTGCAATTTTACTTACAAAGTATGGTACTCCTGTTCCTGTAGCAATACTTGTAGCATTGATATTGGGTTTACTCATTGGTCTTTTCAATGGATATTTGATTGCAAATGTAGGTATTCCAGCCTTTGTTGCAACATTGGCGGGTATGCTTGTGTTTAGAGGAGCACTTTTACTTGCTACAGAGGGTACAGGAACAATAATAATACCAAACAAGAGCTTCAATGCAATAGGAAATGGATATATTCCGGACATTGCAAATATAAAGGGAGTTCACCTTTTAACTTTACTAATTGGTGCTTGTGCAATTGTTTTCTATATATATAGCGAATACAAAACAAGAAAAAATAAGTTAAAATACAACTTTGAAGTTATTTCTAAACCTATGTTTATATTAAAACTTGTATTCATATCGTCAATAATAGGATATGTTACTTGGATTCTTTCTGGGTATAATGGTCTTTCTTGGACAGTAGTTATAGTAATAATTGTAGTTGCTGTATATCACATAATAACCACAAAAACATCTCTTGGAAGACACATTTATGCGGTAGGTGGAAACCCAGAGGCTGCAAAGCTAAGTGGTATTGATGTAAGCAAGATAACATTGATAGTTTTTGGTTCAATGGGACTACTTGCGGCACTATCAGGAATTTTATATACTGCACGTTTGCAATCAGCAACAACTACAGCAGGAACACTATTTGAACTTGATGCAATTGCGGCTGCCTACGTTGGTGGAGTTTCTGCAGCAGGTGGCGTAGGAAAGGTTACAGGTTCAATAGTTGGTGCACTTGTTATGTCATCCCTTATTAACGGTATGAACTTAATGGGAGTAGGTATTTCATATCAATATATTATAAGAGGTGCTGTTCTTGCAGCAGCAGTAATATTTGATGTAAAGACAAGAAACAAGAGCAAGTGATTTTGAGAAGTTCCCCCTTAAATTATATATTTCCTATTAGATGAAAGGGTAGAGGCTGTTTCAAAATAGCCTTTACCTTTTTATTAATGACCCTTGACAAAATTTATCTATTTGTTATCATAAAATTTAAGAAATTAATATTTGTGCTATGAGAGGAAGGAGTAGCTGAATAAGTTGCTTTTAGCGAACCGAGGAGGGTGAAAGCTCGGTAGTAACCTTCAGTGAAGGGCAGCCTTGAGCACTACCTTAAAGCTGGGCGTTATGCCAATAAGGGTGGAACCGCGGAAGTAAACCTTTCGTCCCTTGCCGGGATGAAGGGTTTTTGTTTTGGAAAAAATAAAAAGAAGGAGGTACAAAAATGGCAGTTGAAAAGACAATGGATAAGATTGTTTCCCTTTGTAAAACAAGAGGTTTTGTTTTCCCAGGTTCAGAGATATACGGAGGTCTTGCAAACACTTGGGACTATGGTCCTCTTGGGGTTGAATTTAAAAACAATGTAAAGAAGGCTTGGTGGAAAAAATTCATTCAAGAGAGCCCATATAATGTTGGTTTGGATTCAGCAATACTTATGAATCCTGAAGTTTGGGTTGCATCAGGGCACGTTGGAGGCTTTTCAGACCCACTTATGGATTGTAAAGAGTGTAAAACAAGATATAGAGCTGATAAACTAATAGAAGATTTTATGAAAAATCAAGGCGTTGAAAATCCAATCGTAGACGGTTGGAGCAACGAAAAAATGAAGCAGTACATAGATGAAAATGGAATAGCTTGTCCTGAATGTGGAGCTAAAAACTTTACAGACATAAGACAATTTAATCTTATGTTTAAGACATTCCAAGGAGTTACAGAGGACTCAAAGGCACTTGTATATTTAAGACCTGAAACTGCACAGGGTATATTTGTAAACTTTAAGAACGTTCAAAGGACAACAAGAAAAAAATTACCCTTTGGTATAGGTCAAATAGGAAAATCCTTTAGAAACGAAATAACACCTGGTAACTTTACATTTAGAACAAGAGAATTTGAGCAAATGGAACTTGAATTCTTCTGCAAGCCAGGAGAAGACCTAAAGTGGTTTGAATATTGGAAGGAATTCTGCAAAAATTGGCTACTTAGCCTTGGTATGAAGGAAGAAAATATTAGACTTAGAGACCACTCAAAGGAAGAACTATCCCATTACAGCAATGCTACAACAGACATAGAATACAAATTCCCATTTGGCTGGGGAGAACTATGGGGAATTGCAGATAGAACAGATTTTGACCTAAAGCAACATATTAATCATTCAGGAGAAGAACTTGTTTATTTTGACCCTGAAACAAATGAAAAGATAGTTCCATATTGTATAGAACCATCTGTTGGTGCAGATAGAGTTGCCCTTGCCTTCTTAGTTGATGCCTACGATGAAGAAGAATTAGAGGGCGGAGATGTAAGAACAGTTTTAAGACTACATCCAGCACTTGCTCCATTTAAGGCAGCAGTACTACCACTTTCAAAGAAACTTTCTGATGAAGCCTTTAAGGTATATGAAATGCTTTCTAAGAAGTTTATGGTTGACTTTGACGAAACAGGAAGTATAGGAAAGAGATATAGAAGACAGGATGAAATAGGTACTCCATTCTGTATAACCTTCGACTTTGATTCATTAAATGACAACTCAGTTACAATAAGAGATAGAGACACAATGACTCAAGTTAGAATACCAATTGCCGAAGTTGCAAAATATATAGAAGAGAGATTAGAATTTTAAAGAGGTGTAATATATGGAAATTGATGCAAAGGCACTTGTTCTAATGAAGAGGGAAAATGGAGTTCTTCAGGAGGAACTTGGAAGCTATGAGATTGAAGAGGGTTTAAATTTAGTCTATAAGGCGTATGTTGAAGATGGTAAGGTTTATCTTTTCCTCACCACAAAGGATGATGTTACCGATGAGGAGTTTACACAAATATATGATATGTATGACATAGAAAAGTACAGTCAGATGGGATACAAAGTAGAGGAGATAGACGATGAATACAACCCAATGTGGTGTGTAGAGCTTGACTTTGTAGACGACCACGAAGAGATGCAGGAGAGATTAAATGATGTAATTTTATTCCATAATGATGAGATGAATAGAATATATGAAGAAATAAGGTAAGTTAAAAACAGCCCACCTTATAAAAATAAGGTGGGCTGTTTTTGATAAGGTATTGTATAACAAAGCACTCTACAAATTAATAAATACTAATCATTTAGACATATCTAAATAAAAATTTATTGCTTCATCTAATTGTTTACTAATACTTAATACTCTTTTATCTGATGTTCCATATAGATTTATATTATCTTCCAGTATATTACGTAGTTTTATAATTTCTGATTTTAGTTTTTCTATTTTGTTCTGCTTATTATTTACAATATTTCTCATCATACCCATATACCCTCCTCCTTTTAAGTTCACAATGCGACAATTCAAAAAATTTAAAACAAATTAACTTAAAATGCAATATTTAT
>NZ_FQVG01000117.1 GCF_900129265.1 Caloramator proteoclasticus DSM 10124
ATTCTTTATAATTGTTGCTGGATTGCCTTGTGCATCATAGGTGTATTCGGCAATAATATTGTTGTTTTCATCTGTTTCATAGACCACTTTGTCCCTGCTGTAGTGGAAATAAGTTGTTCCACTGGCTGTGGTCATACTTGTTCTCTTACCTTGATGTACCCCCTAATAACAATGAAAAGTAAAAAATATTAAACTGCTTTTTAAACTCCCAATCCACTACCAAACGCAATTATTAGCAACATATTAGAAATAATATTTATAGTCAAATAAAAAATTAATGCACCAATATGCCTATTTAATCTTACACTAATAAATTTAGGATATATTCCAAATACTATCATTATAAATTCAAAAATTATCAAGATTAATTCAATGTAATTTGACATCTCTATGGTATCTACTAAAATAATATTTCTCAAATAACTTGTTAATAATTCAGCAAATGCAAAAGGTAATAATATTTCGTGGATTACCATTAAGAAACCTCCATTATCAATAAATAATTTTTTTATATGGCTTTAATAGAATGATTCATTATTGGATTATAAAGTTTAATTCCACAAGAAATCATTTTTTGATCCCATGGGTCATCAAAGTTTGAAAACACAAATTTCCAACTAGATGTCCCCGCTCTAAGTTGAGCATATCCAGCTCCTAATAGTAACACCGTTTCACTAAAACCAACAGCTGTTCCTACAAAACCATAATGAATATTACCTAAATCTGCACCAGTTACTATTTTACCCATAAATTTATAATGCCCTTTTAAAGTTTGTTTTAAATCCCATGGTTGTTTATTTGCTACTAAGTTTTTGAACCATGATAATCTTTCCCCATAGCTTAATTTTTTTGCCATATTTCTTGCATACTCAGCATTTAATTTCATATAGTTTATAAAATCTGTAGTAATATCAGTTCCTGTTTTAAAATTAGGACGTACTAAAATAGAAGCATGTCCACTAGGATCGAAATATATAACAGGATTACTATGAGAATAATTATATTGGTTCAAACTCTTTGGCTCATCTTCAAACCCATGGAAAGTATCCCTTGTTATAAACCTTCCAACATTTGCATC
>NZ_FQVG01000074.1 GCF_900129265.1 Caloramator proteoclasticus DSM 10124
AGATGGTGATGAAGGCGTTGTAATAGTAAATCCAGATGAAGAAACTCTACAAAAGTACAGAGAAAAGCAAAAGAAGTTAGTAGAGTATAAGAAGGAACTATCAAAACTTGTAAATGCTGAGTCAATAACAATTGACGGAAGAAAGGTAGAACTTGCTGCAAATATAGGTACACCAAGCAACGTTGAAGGAGCACTTAAAAACGGTGCAGAGGGTGTAGGATTATTTAGAACAGAGTTCCTATATATGGATAAGGACAGCCTTCCAACAGAAGAAGAACAGTTTGAAGCCTACAAGGCAGTTTTAGAGGGAATGGGAGGAAGACCGGTTGTTATAAGAACTTTAGATATAGGTGGAGATAAGAAGCTACCATATCTAAAGATTGATGAGGAAATGAACCCATTCCTTGGATATAGAGCTATAAGACTATGTCTTGACAGAAAGGACATATTTAAGACTCAACTTAGAGCACTATTTAGAGCATCTGTATATGGAAACTTAAAGATAATGTTCCCAATGATATCAGGTGTAGATGAATTAAGACAAGCAAAGGCAGTGGTTGAGGAAGTTAAAAACGAACTTAAGGCAGAAGGAATTGCCTATAGCGACAACGTAGAGATAGGTATAATGATAGAAATTCCATCAGCTGCGGTTATTTCAGATATATTAGCAAAGGAAGTAGATTTCTTTAGTATAGGAACAAATGACCTAATTCAATATACAGTAGCAGTTGATAGAATGAATGAAAAGATATCATACCTATATGATCCATTCCATCCAGCAGTTTTAAGATTAATAAAGATGGTAATAGACAATGCACATAAAGAAGGAAAATGGGCTGGTATGTGTGGAGAAATGGCAGGAGATGAAAGAATAATTCCAGTTCTATTAGGATTTGGACTTGATGAGTTTAGTATGAGTGCATCCTCAATACTAAAGGCAAGAAAGTTAATAACAAGCCTAAACTACGAAGAAGCAAAGAAACTATCAGATGAAGTTATAATGTGTGCAACTTCTGAAGAGATAAAGAGCAAAATAGAATATAAAAATTGGAATGATAGATAAATGTCTATCATTCCTTTTTTGCATCTATTATGTTAGAATATACAAGATGAATAGGAGGTGCGTTATGAAGAAGTATTTGCCATACTTGGCTGGAGTTACGATGTCTTTAATTTTTGGTTTTTCCTTTATATTTAGTAAAGCTGCATTAGAGACGCTGTCAACCTTTGAACTTTTATTTTTAAGGTTCACAACAGCAACAATAACAATGTCACTTTTAATATTGTTTGGAATTGTTAAGGTAAATTTAAGAGGCAAAAATTTAAAACCACTAATATTAGTTGCCCTTTGGCAGCCAATAATTTATTTTATTATGGAAACAAAGGGGCTTCAGTATACTACATCATCAGAGGCTGGAGTTATGATGGCATTTATTCCTGTACTTGTTGCAATACTTGCTGCGTTTTTACTTGATGAAAAACCATCAAATCTCCAATGGATATTTATAGTTATATCTGTTGTAGGGGTTCTAACTATTGTATTAGGTGGAGGAAATTTAGAGGCAAAGGGCCAATTAAGAGGAATTATATTTTTACTCTCTGCAGTTTTTAGTGCTGCAATGTTTAATATCTATTCAAGAAGAGCCTCACAGAATTTTACACCATACGAGACGACTTATTTTATGATGATACTTGGGATGATTGTTTTTGGGACACTATATTTTATTCAAGGTATAATGTCTAATGATATTAGTATTTTATCTAAGATAAATACACAGGTTTCAATTTCAATTTTCTACCTTGGTGTATTGTCATCTGTTTTTGCATTTTTGCTTGTAAATTACAGTTTATCAAAGCTTCCTGCATCACAATCATCAGTCTTTGCGAACCTTACTACAGTTGTATCGGTTATAGCTGGTATTACAATAAGAGGTGAAAGTTTTGAAAGCTACAAATTGATTGGTGCAGTAATGATAATTATTGGTGTGTGGGGGACAAACTATTTTGGAATACTTAACAAAAATAGGGCATAAAGCCCTGAGATTGTTGATAAACATAGTTGTTAGCTAAATTTTGAAAAAGCCCCATGAATGGATTTCAATAGGCTCTTTCATAAGCTTTAGCAATTCTTAGCTTTTTGACTTTGAAAAAGTCCGTAATTCGGCACAGGACGTGCCGAGCCGAGCGGCCATCAGGACGATGGCATCGCGAGGGTAGGACTTTTTCAAACAAAGAAAAGCTTAGAATTGATTAGCGAAATGAACGAATGCCCAAGAAATCCTTCATGGGGCTAATCAATATATAATTTTTTAGCAGCAATAGGGCATAAAGCCCTATTTTTATTTGTTAAATTTAGCCTTTATCATATTCATATAATCTGCATTTTCAAGTCCAAGTCTCCAAATAGCAACTCCAGAAAGATTATAGTTATTTACTAAATCAAGCTTATATGCAGTGCTCTTGTCATTTTCAAACCAAACAGAATGTGCAACTCCATTTACATCCGTATAATTAAAATAAGGTGATTTTGACACATCATCCCAAAGGATAGTTGCATTATTGCTATTTGCAATGCTATAGATTCCATTTATACTGTATGCCTTTGTGCCATTTGAGGACCAATCATATCCGTAGGCTGCAAGTCCTAAGAAAATCTTTTCCTTTGGAACAACAGTAATAGTATAATCTATTACCTTCTGCACCCACCCAATGGATGCAATAGCACCAGGTGTACCCCCTGGATAGTGTTCATCGTAGGTCATTAGTATAAATTGATCTACGTACTTTGAAAGTTCGGCATAATCATAGGCACCTGTCCAGCTATTAGTTGAGCTGTCATATGTTTTGGCAGGGACAGAGATACCTATTATATATCCTTGTGGTTTTAATGCAGTATAAAGCTCCTTCATAAAGGTTGAAAGATAGCTTCTGTCGTAGTAGTAAACTCCTTCAAGGTCTATGTTTACACCTTTATAACCATTTAGTTTTAGTGCATTGGATATATTATTTATAAGAGCTTGTCTATTTTGTGCATTTTCAAGTAGCTGCTTTGCTATGTCACCACTGAAGTTATTACTTACCATTGCAATAGGAACTATTCCATTGTTGTTTGCATAATTAATTTGTTCAGTTGGAACTAAACCTGATATATTTCCAAGCCCATCTGTTATATATGTGTGTGTAATTACTGTGTTTAAAAGAGAAGTATTGTTTACCATAGAATTATAGGAGGACTTGTCACCGCTGTAATAGTAGGTTGTAAATCCAATAACCTGCTTTTGATTATTAATAACAATATTCTGAGTAGTTACTTTTATATGAGCAGAATCACCTGATGTGCCATAGGTATTGTAGGCACGAACAAAAAACCAATATACTGTAGCAGGTTTTAAATTTGTAACTTTATAGCTTGTTGCTGAAGTAGTTGCGATTTGTGTGTAGTTTGAATCATTTAGAGTTGCCATAAATACTTTATAGCCTGTTGCACCTTGACAACTTGTCCAAGTCAAAGTAACTTCGCTTGTTGTTATACTTGATGCACTTATGCTTGAAGGTGCAGCAGGAGCTGTTCCTTTTCTTACTTTTGCAAAGGCTGTTACAAAAATTGTAAGTGTAAAAATAAAAAGTATGATTGATAGAATCAATTTTTTCTTATTTGTCATATACTACCCCCCTAAAACTTTATATATTATTTATCGTAACGAATAATTACAAAGTTTAAATGTAATTTATGGGTATATTACCAATGAAAAAGTAGTTTAAAACTTGAAAATAATTATATTTTGTGTCAAAATTAACCTATATAGACGTATAAGGAGGATTATGATGGATAATATAATTTCAGTTGAAAATTTATATATGGATTATGGAAGTGGGGATGTATTAAAGGGAATTAGCTTTGAGGTGCCAAAGGGGCAGATTGTTGGTTATATTGGTCCAAATGGTGCTGGTAAAAGTACAACTATTAGAATATTTTTAGGAATGACAAGTGGATATAGAGGTACTGTTAAAATTTTTGGTGAAGATATAAGGGATAAATATGAGTATAAGAGAAGAATAGGTTATGTTCCAGAAATTGTTGAATTCTATGACAGCCTAACTCCAGTTGAATATCTAAATTTTATAGGAAGTATATATGGACTTGAGGAAAATAAACTCAATAAAAAGATAGACGAGCTACTAAATATTTTTGACCTCTATGAAGTAAAAAATACAAGGATTTCATCCTTTTCAAAGGGGATGAAGCAGAAGCTTGCAATAATCTCATCAATAATACATAACCCAGACCTGATATTCTTTGATGAACCAATTACAGGCCTTGATGCAAATAGTGCAATGGTCTTTAAAGAAATGATGCAGGCATTAAAAAATGAAGGCAAAACCATATTTTACTCATCCCATATTATGGAGGTTGTAGAAAAGGTAAGTGATAGAATACTTCTTTTAAATGATGGCCAAATTGTAGCAGATGGTAACTTTGAAGAACTTAAGGAGAAGGTATTAGGAAGCAGCCTTGAGGATATATTTAACACATTAACTGGATTTACAAACCATTCAGAGGTTGCAAATAGACTTGTTGAGGTAATTAATTCGTAAATGAAGGTAGCTGATATGTAAATTATTGTATTTAAATTTGAAATTTTGATTAATGAGGTATTATTTTAGACGTGTTTATGCACGTCTTTTTATATAAAGATTTTTAGAAAACGTTAACTATAATTTACATATAAAGTTATTTACCAATATTTACTTTAACAAAATTTTCTGATACAATAAAATTGTAATAATTATTACAAATATTTTTAAAATTATAGCGACTAAGTCGTGTAAAGGGGGAATTATATGTTTTTATTTGAACCGCTATCATTTGCACAAATTGTTATGGGGGTTATTGTATTAGTAGGACTTATTTTAGTTAATGAACTTGCACGCAGGAATAAGTATTTTGCAATCTTCTTATTCATTATTCTTCCAATTATATTAACCTTTACAGTATGGCCTAAAACAGCAGGAGAAGGTTCAAGTGTTGGAACTTGGTTCCATTGGGCAAAGGTATATTCTGCACTTGCAGGATGTATAGGATTTATGGCAATTAGGTATAACAAGAAATTGCAAACAAATAAATATGCTTTGATGTTCCCACCATTTATACTTTCACTAAATATTATGGAGGCAGTAATAAGAGATTTTCAATGTTACAGCTATAATGGGCTTGTTGATGGAGTTACAATAATTGGTGGTCCTTGGAACATAATGAATGGCATAGCAGGAATACTAAATATCATAACCTTATCAGGTTGGGTAGGTATAGTAATTAGTAAGGATAAAAGCCAAGATATGATTTGGCCAGACCAGCTATGGTTTTGGATAATTGCATACGACCTATGGAACTTTGCATATGTATATAACTGTGTATCGGACCATTCATATTATGCAGGACTTGCATTACTTCTATCCTGTACAATCCCAGCCTTCTTTATAAAGAAGGGAGCTTGGTTACAACACAGAGCACAGACCTTAGCTACTTGGATGATGTTTGTAATGTGCTTCCCAAATTTTGTTGATACTTCAAAGTATGCAGTAAAATCCTCCCATAGCACAACAGCATTATTTGTTGTAAGCCTACTTGCATTACTATCCAACATAGCGGTATTTGTTTATCATTACTATAAGATATTTAAATACAAGAAGAATCCATTTAAAGAAGAGGTACACAGTGACCTTAAATCCTATAAGGTTGTATTAAAGAGTAATAATTTAACAATGTAAACAAAAAGCATCTGAATTTCAGATGCTTTTTTAAATAAGAGCAATATCATTTATAATTTATACTATGTATGATATTGTTATTATGATGGAGGATGAAACAAAATTTTCTTTATGGTATAATTAAAATACAAGATAAATATAGAGGTGGCAATATGTCAAATATACATATATCGCACAATAATAACGATATAATTTTAAAATATATGGCAGAGGCATTTAAAGATACGACTTTAGAATTTTTAGGTATTAAACTTCCCAAAATAAAGTCAGTAATACCAACAGATTTACCAATAATTGATGTAAAAGAAGAGGTTATGGATTTTGTGTTTTTGTTAGAAGATGATTCATTGTTGCACTTAGAATTTCAAACAACTTATAAAAAGGATGATTTAATTAGGTTTAATTTATATGACTTAAGGTTATATAAAAAGGAAAGAAAACCAGTTAGAACTATTGTTATTTATTCAGCAGACATTAATGATGATAATATAATTACAGAATTAAGGATAGGTCCTAACAATCTTTATAAAGTAGAAAAAATTCTAATGAAAAGATTTGATGGAGATAGAACTTTAGAACATTTAAAAAGTGTAATTTTGAGTGAAAAAGAATTGACTGAATTAGACAAGTTAAATTTAATATTTTTACCTTTGATGAAATCAAAAAAAGATAAAAATGAATTAGCGATTACGGCTGTTGAACTTGCTAAAGAAATAAATGATAAAGATTTAAAAATGTTTTGTATATCAGCAATAATAGCTATTTCGGATAAGTTTATAGATAAGGAATATATAAATAAATTGAAGGAGGTGTTTGAAATGACTAAAGTTGGTTATTTATTAAAGCAGGAAGGTATTCAACAAGGTATCCAACAAGGAATAAATGAAGGTATAATAAAAGCAAAAAAACAGGATATAGAAAAATTCTTGAATAAAAAATTTAAAGAAGATTTGCACGAGATAATATTTTTGATAAGTAAAATAAATAATATAGAGGCGTTAGATAAAATATTTGATTTAGCTATAGATTGTATAAACTATGAAGATTTTAAAAATGAGATTATAAAAATACAACGTGAAATTATGTAAATTAAACCCTCCTATTTAAGATAAGTTCTTAAATAGGGAGACTGTAAATAATTTTGTGTAAATTGATTAAAAGCCTCTTTCTTGGTAAGAATTAGAATATAAACCAAGAAGGAGGTTTTTAAAATGTCATTGCTAACAAAAGAACAATTAAAAGCTTTTATTAACCAAAATAATATTCAATCTGTAAATGACTTATACGCGTCATTAAAAGAACTTTTTAAAGAAACCCTACAAGAAATGCTTGAAGCGGAACTCTCATCAAGTCTTGGTTATGAAAAATATGAAAAAACAGATAAAAATAATTCTAACTCAAGAAATGGATATACTCAAAAGACTGTTAAAACTCAATTCGGAGAAATGGAAATTGATATTCCACGTGATAGAAATGGGGAATTTGAGCCCCAAATTGTACCAAAGTACAAAAGAGATATTTCTGGAATAGAGGAAAAAGTCATTGCTCTTTATGGGAGGGGTATGTCTACAAGAGACATTCATGACCAAATTAAAGAATATATGGTATAGATGTTTCTGCTGAAATGGTTAGTAAGATAACTGAAAGAATAGTTCCTGAAATTAAAAGTTGGCAGTCAAGACCTCTAGAAAAAATATATCATTTTGTATTCATGGACGCTATACATTACAAAGTTAGAACTGATGGACACATAATTAATAGAGCTGCTTACGTTGTTTTAGGTGTAACTGTTGAAGGTAAAAAAGAAATTTTAGGTATATGCATAGGTGAAAATGAAAGTTATAGATTTTGGCTTGGTGTTTTAAATGAACTTAAAAATAGAGGAGTAGAAGATGTATTGATATTTTCAGTGGATGGTTTAGCTGGTATTAAAGAAGCTATTCAAGCAGCTTTCCCAAATTCAGAAATTCAAAGATGTGTTATTCATCAATTAAGAAACTGTTTTAAATATGTTTCGTATAAACATTTAAAGGAATTTAGTAAGGATTTTAAAGCTGTATATCAAGCACCTAATGAAGAAATAGCAAGAGAAGAATTTGAAAAATTAAAAAGCAAATGGCAAGGTCAATATCCCTATGCTATTAAAAGCTGGGAAAATAATTGGGATGTATTGAGTCCATTTTATAAATTTCCTAATGAAATCAGAAAAATTATGTATACAACTAATATTATTGAAGGCTTTCATAGGCAATTGAGAAAAGTTACAAAATCAAAAACTATATTCCCTTCAGATGAATCACTAGAAAAAATGCTTTACCTTGTTAGTATGAATGTGGTAAAGAAATGGACTCAAAGATATAAAAATTGGGATATGGTATTAAACCAATTATTAATAAT
>NZ_FQVG01000014.1 GCF_900129265.1 Caloramator proteoclasticus DSM 10124
GAGCTAAAGGCGCATATCTTGGAGCGGGTGATGGGAATCGAACCCACACAACCAGCTTGGAAGGCTGGGACTCTACCATTGAGCTACACCCGCAAGTGGTCGGGGTGACAGGGATTGAACCTGCGACCTCATGGTCCCAAACCACGCGCGCTCCCATCTGCGCCACACCCCGACTGACATAATAAAGTATAATACATAAAAATAAATTCGTCAATACCCTTTTTTATGTTATTTTTTTACTCTATCGTAAATCTTAAGGTATTAACCTCTACTTCTCCATCTTCACTAATATTAAGGACTGCTGCACCTGGCATACCATCCCTTGGTCTTGATGTGCTTCCTGGATTTACAAATAAAACATCTCCTTCTCTGTCTATCCTTTGTACGTGGGTATGTCCATATAAAACAATATCCACCTTTTCCTCAAGAGCCTTTAAATAAAGCTTTAATATATTATAATAAACATCATATCGGTGGCCGTGTACCAATAATATTTTCTTACCACACAATTCTATTATCTTTTCATATTTCACATCCTTACCATAATCGTTGTTACCACATATATATTCTATTGGTTTTTTATATTTCTCATTGACCTTAATAATATCATTAAAATGATCCCCAAGATGAACTATCATATCAAACTCCCCTATCTTACTTAAAGCTCTATCAAGGGAGTATAAATTTCCGTGAGAATCACTGACCACTGCAATCTTCAAAATATTTCCCCCCTATGACCTATTTGCAAAATAATCTTCTAAAAGCTCCTTTAAATTATCTAATGCCCTTGCTCTATGACTAATCTTATTTTTTTCTTCCTCTGAAAGTTCTGCAAAGGTTTTATTTATCTCAGGAACTATAAACAGCGGATCATATCCAAAGCCATTATTTCCTCTTTTATACCTTGAGATAACTCCCTCAACGGTACCTACTGATTTTATTACTTCTCCATCTTTTGTTATAAGAATCATTGTACAAACAAATCTTGCACCTCTATCTTTATCGTCCACATCTTCTAACAACTTTAATAATTTTTCATTATTCTTGTCATAATTACATTCTTCACCCGCAAACCTTGCAGAATATACACCAGGAGCATTATCTAATGCATATACCTCAAGGCCTGAATCATCTGCAAGCACTGCCTCCCCTGTTAAATCGTGTATTGTCTTTGCCTTCTTATATGCATTTTCCTCAAAGGTTTTCCCATCCTCTACAACTTCAACGTCAATTCCCGCATCCTTTAATGATACAATTTCTAATCCAAGTGGCTTTAGTATGTCCTTAATTTCCTTAACCTTATGATTGTTGTTGCTCGCTACTATTAACCTCATCTTCAGTCTCCCTTCTCTCTCCTACTCTAATACCATCTTCACCTAATACCTTCTTTTGTAACATAAAAATTTCATTAAGTCCTGCCTCTGCAAGTTCTAATAACTTTGTAAGTTCCTCCTTTGAAAATGGTCTATCTTCTCCTGTCCCCTGAATTTCTATGTACTCGTTCTTATCTGTCATAACAACATTCATATCAACCTTTGCACTTGAATCTTCTAAGTAGCATAAATCTATCATAGGTATATCGTCCACTATACCAACGCTTATTGCTGCAACATAGTTTTTAATTGGATAAACTTCAAAATTTACTTCCTTATCAAGTTTATTTACAGCATCAACAAGTGCAATAAAGGCACCAGTTATTGAAGCTGTTCTTGTACCTCCATCTGCCTGTATAACATCGCAATCTATCCATATTGTTCTTTCTCCGATTGCCTTAAGGTCTACTACGGAACGCAAAGCCCTTCCTATAAGTCTTTGAATTTCAACAGTTCTTCCATCTAATTTGCCTTTGCTTGACTCCCTTGGTTTACGGGTTTGTGTTGACCTTGGAAGCATACCATATTCACAAGTAATCCATCCTTCTCCTGTTCCCTTTAAAAATGGTGGAACCTTATCCTCAAAGGAAGCGGTACATATAACCTTTGTATCTCCAAACTCAACTAATACAGAGCCCTCTGCGTATTTAGTATAGTTTCTTGTTATCTTTATTTCCCTCATTTGATTATACTCTCTTCCGTCTACTCTCATATATTATCCTCCTTAACTGAAGCTTTATAAATCTCATCCAAATATGGCTGTGTAAGCTTTTCAATTATATTATTTGATTCTAATATTCTATCATATTCAATAATTTTCCCTACAACCTCTGCATTAATACCCTTCTCTTTAAGTTTTGTACAAAGGCCTACCCCGTCTTTACAGGTTATTACCATACTACCACTTGAAATCAGCCTATACGGATCTATATTAAATATTTCACATATTTTTTTAGTCTCCTCAAGTATAGGAATATTCTCCTTTATAATATAAATTCCCTTATTTGACGCCTCCGCTATCTCCCAAATAGCACCTAATACGCCGCCCTCTGTAACGTCGTGCATTGCTGTCACGCCATATTCTACTGCAACTTCTGCTACTTTAACTACACTTATATCCTTAAGTAATTTTTTAGCTCCTTCAATTATATCACCATCTAATTTATTTTTTAAATACTGTTCATATTCGTGGGCCAATATACTTGTTCCCTCAAGTCCTGCATATCCTGTTAAAACTACATCATCACCTACTTCTGCTCCACCTGTTTTAACAAATCTATCCTTTTTACCCTTTCCAATTGCAGTAACAGAAATTACAATTCTATTTACAGCGTCTGTAACCTCTGTATGTCCCCCCAAAACATCTACACCGTGTCTTATGCAGGTTTCATTTATTTCTTCAACAATTCTTTTTATATTTTCTATTGATTCTGTTGGTGGTATTAGCATTGTTATTAAAACACCTAATGGTTTTGTTCCAGATGATGCAATATCATTTAAATTTATGTTAACTGCAAGCTCACCTATGTTTTTTGTGGCTGCAGTTATTGGGTCAGTAGTTAAAACACATACATCATCTCCAAAGCTTATTGCTGCACAGTCCTCCCCTAAACTTGGTCCTACTAAAACCTCCCTATTTTTTATCTCAAATCTATTAAGTATAATCTCCTTTAAAACATCATTTGGTAACTTACCAATATCCATAATATCCCCTCCTTGTTATCTTCTATAATTATACATTTTATTCATATATATTTACAAATATTTTTTAAATATAGTCACTTAACCTGTCCACTATTCATAATATATTTACTAAAGAATATAAACTGGTGGTGTATTAATGGAGGAGAATAATAATTTATTACAACAAATCAGCAATATATATATTGAACTAAAAAAATTCAGCGAGATAAATGTACTTAACACTATTATTTTGTCAGGTTCCGGTATTTTGATAAAGGAAGATGACAAAACAATTGAAAAAATATATAGACACTCGGATGGAAAACTACACGAACTATTCGACAATGCTATACCAATTCAATGCATTTATAAAAAGGCAAAACCAATTTTTATGACTCCAACAGATGAATATGTCAATTTTGGAATATATATGTGGGATATCTCAAGTTTCAATAAGGTTATAAAGGTTGAAGCACAATGCTATGCTATTTTATCTATGCTTAAATTAGCAGAAAAATATAAAGATTCGCGTCCTTATCTTTCTCAAATTCTTATTTATTACTCCTCCCTTTTTTATGATTTTTTGGTTAGTTTTATGCGAGATGAAACTGGTCTTTTTATAGATGTTAAAAATAAAACTAAAAATAGCGACGAAAAAATAAGTATCAAACCTAATAAATCAAACTATAAGCTTTCAGATCAAATACTTGTTTACCTCAGCCTACTATATTTAAATAAAATGTATAATGATGAAATATATAAAAAGTATGCAAAGGACTTAAATATTGAGAGATACCCTGCTGAATTAAATAGTATACTTAATTTTATTTCTGATTCTATAGAAGCTGCACTATCACTTCCATCAAGGCAGTTATCACAGTTTATAGATATATTATATGAATGTAGCAAATTAGATAAAGAATCAGAAAACACAGAAATGTATAGGGAATTTATTGCTCTTTTATGTGATGAAATTATAAACAGAATTAAGGCAAGCGGCGAAGTGGAAAAGGGCGAAAATAATTTCGAGCCTGTCTCCTTCTACACTAATTTAAGATGTGCAAATGCACTTTTTGAAGGTTATTTATCTACAGGTATTGATAAATTCTTAGATGCTTCAAATAAAATAATTAAATATATTTCTTCTTATTATAATAACGACCTTGCTTTATATATACGTGACTATGATAATAAGATAAGCATTTCAATAAGAGACATTGCAGAAATGTTTAAACTATTTAATTACCAATATATAATCAATAAAGATTTTGACTCTCTAAATAGATTAAATAAAACATATTATAACGTTATAAAGCCATCAGGTGTTATGCAAAATGATATGCTAATCACAGATGAAATTGAAGACATATTTGATAATATGAAGGTAAGCACAAAGCCTCCTGTTTTTCTAAAAAGCTTTAGAATAAACTCTAAAAACAGTATTCAAATAAAGGCTTCTAAATATGTTAATACTCAATACTCACTATATAGCTCATACGTCTTTTTAAATTTAGAGAAACCTTCTGATTAAAAAATAATTATATGAACCATACTAAAGTTAAGGAGGGGATTATTTATGACAAATATTAACTGTTCTGCAAATTGCGTACACGAAAAAAACGGTAAATGTACACTTAACCATATCAGCGTTATTGTAAACGCAATTGGTCACGGTACTGATTGTGCCTACTACACACCAAGAAAAGAGACTCCTCCTGAAAAATAAAAAGCCCACATTACGTGGGCTTTTATATTACTTTTGAACATATGCTCTATCAAAGTAAACAAATCCAAGTGGTGACTTATGAACGTCCTTTACATAATCCTTCATACACACAACGTTTACATAGTAGTATAATGGAATTATTGGCATATCGTTCATAAGAATGTCTTCTGCTTCGTGTAGTAATTGAATTCTCTTAACTGGGTCAGATTCTCTCTTTGCAGCATCAACCTTCTTGTCATATTCTGGATTATTATATCCTGCATCATTTTGTCCGCTCTTTGAAGTCCACATATCAAGTAATGTCATTGGATCATTATAGTCTCCTATCCAACCGTGTCTTGCAATTAGATACTCCTTCTTATTTCTTGTTGATTGGAATACCTTCCATTCTTGGTTAGCAAGTTCAACATCTATTCCTAAATTTTCCTTCCACATAGCTTGAATTGCTTGTGCTATATTTTGATGTCCGGCACTTGTATTGTACATAACAGTTATCTTTGGGAATCCCTTTCCATCTGGATATCCAGCTTCAGCAAGTAGTCTCTTTGCTTCTTGTACATCACCTTCAGCCTTGTAGTAATCCTTATTCTTAAAGTCCTTTCCATCAGCCATTATTATACCACTTGGTACAAATGATGTAGCAGGTTGTTGACCAGCCTTTGTAACTGTCTCAATTAAAGCCTTTCTGTCAATTGCAAGTGTTAATGCCTTTCTTACTCTAACATCCTTTAGAGCCTTTGCAGCTGCTGCATCTATCTTATCTGCATTATCAGTTAAATTAATTACATAGAAGTATGTTCCAAGATATGGATATTTCTTAGCTACTCCTTGGCTTAATAGTGTTGGAATTTGTTGTGTTGGTGGTGATTCAATAAAATCTAATTCTCCTTGTTGGAAGGATGTTAATGCAGTATTTTGGTCATCAATCATTCTAATTTCTATTCTATCTAACTTAACGTTTGCTGCATCAAAATAGTTTGGATTCTTTTCAAGAATTAATGCTTCTTTTATTTTCCATTCCTTTAGCTTGAATGGACCGTTTCCTATGTATGTTTCTGGATTAGTTGCCCATTTTTCCTTATCCTTTTCAACTATATCCTGTCTTACAGGCATATAAGTTGGGAATGCAGTAAGTGATAGGAAATATGGTGTTGGATACTCAAGATTTACTTCAAGTGTATAATCATCAAGTGCCTTAACTCCTACATCTTCTGCCTTTCCATTGCCAGTATTGTAAGCTTCAGCATTCTTTAGGTAGTATAATTGATAAGCATATTCTGCTGCTGTCTCTGGAGCAAGAGCTCTCTTCCAAGCATATTCAAAATCCTTAGCAGTAACTGGCTTTCCATCTGACCACTTAACATCTTTTCTTAAATAGAACTTATAAGTCATTCCATCTGCTGAAACATCCCACTTTTCTGCAACACCTGGAACTGGTTGGTCTTTTGCATCAAGTCTTGTTAGTCCAACAAATGTGTTAACAATTACAGTTGCACCATCTACTGCACTATTTAGTGCTGGGTCAAGTGTCTTAGGCTCTGAACCTAAGTTGTACTTAATTACTTGTTCTGCCTTCTTTTCGCCTTCTTTGCCTGACTTAGCACAGCCTGCAAACAGTGATACTGAAAGCACAGCTGTTAATGCTAATGTCAAAAACTTAGCTGCTTTCTTCCTTAACATCTCAATTCCTCCCCTTTAATATAGTTTAATATAATTTTATTATGTTTCGGCAGCATTTATGCCGCCGAAATTATTAATATAAATGACAGGCAACAAAATGTCCTCCACCCATATCCTTAAACACAGGTTCTTGTTCGCTGCATATTGGTTTTGCATATCTACATCTATTCTTAAACCTACATCCAGGTGGTGGGTCTATTGGTGATGGGATTTCTCCCTCAAGAACTATTCTCTTCTTCTTTGCTGACTCATCTGGGTCTGGTATTGGTATTGCTGAAAGCAATGCTTGTGTATATGGATGTAGTGGTTTTGTATAAAGTTCATTACTGTCTGCAAGTTCAACTAACTTACCAAGATACATAACCCCAACTCTATTAGATATGTGCTTAACCATCGATAAATCGTGTGCTATAAATAGGTAAGTTAGTCCTAAATCTGACTGTAAATCCTCAAGCATATTTACAACCTGTGCTTGAATTGAAACGTCAAGTGCTGATATAGGCTCGTCACATATTATAAACTCTGGTTGAACTGCAAGTGCTCTTGCTATACCAATTCTCTGTCTTTGACCACCTGAGAATTCGTGTGGATATCTACTTGCGTGTTCGCTGTTTAATCCTACTCTATTTAACAGATATTGTATTCTCTCTTCCCTTTCCTTTGGTCCCATAAGCTTATGAACATCTATTGCCTCTCCAATAATATCACCAACTGTCATTCTTGGGTCAAGAGAAGCATATGGATCTTGGAATATCATCTGCATCTTTTTTCTATACTCTAACATTTGTTTATCACTAAACTTTGCGATATCAACACCATCATAAATTATTTGGCCATCTGTTGGTTCATATAGCTTTATTATTGTTCTACCACAGGTAGTCTTTCCACAGCCTGATTCGCCAACAAGTCCTAAAGTTTCTCCCTTATTTATAGTAAAGGAAACATTATCAACTGCCTTTAGGTAGTGAGCTGTTTTGTTAAATAAACCTTTTTTAATAGGAAAGTATTTCTTTAAATTTTTAATCTCTAAAAGAGGCTTATTCATTATAGGTCCCCCCTTCTTATAGGTGCTTCAACCTTTGGTGCATCCTTATGATTTAACCAGCACGCTGCTTTATGTCCTTCTCCTATTTCAAATAAAGGAGGCCTTTGTGTCATACAAATTCTCATTGCATATTGACATCTTGGTGCAAATGGACAACCTGCAGGTGGTTTTAAAAGATCTGGTGGTTGACCATCTATTGGTTTAAGTCTCTCCTTAACAAGATTCTTTGGGTTTGGTACGCTGTTTAAAAGTCCCCAAGTATATGGGTGTTTTGGATTATAGAATATATCCCTTGTAGTACCTGTTTCTGCAATAAGTCCACCATACATTACATTTATTCTGCTGCATAGGTCTGCAACAACTCCAAGGTCGTGAGTTATTAATATAATAGATGTATTTATTTTTTGTTTTAAATCCTTCATTAATTCCAAAATTTGTGCTTGTATTGTAACATCAAGAGCTGTTGTTGGTTCGTCTGCAATAAGAAGCTTTGGTTCACAGGCAAGTGCCATTGCTATCATAACTCTCTGTCTCATACCACCTGAAAATTCGTGTGGATATTGACTCATTCTGCTCTTTGGGCTTGGTATTCCAACAAGCTCCAACATATGAACAGCTCTATTAAATGCTTCTTCCTTTGACATCTTTTTATGTTTTATAAGTGGTTCCATTAATTGGTCGCCAACTGTTAAAACTGGATTTAATGATGTCATTGGATCTTGAAATATCATTCCTATTTCATTTCCTCTAACCTTTTGCATTTCATTTTCAGGAAGTTTTGCTAAGTCCCTTCCTTCAAATAGAATTTCTCCTTCCACTATCTTACCATTATCTGCTAAAAGTCTCATAACAGACATCATAGTAATACTCTTACCACTACCTGATTCACCAACTATACCTATAGCTTCACCTTTATCTAAATGAAAACTAACTCCTCTTACAGCTTGAACTTCTCCTACGTGTGTAAAAAATGAAGTTCTTAAATTTTTTATTTCAAGCAATCTTTCCATTATGTTACCCCCTAACTACTTACGCATCTTTGGATCCAGAGCGTCTCTTAGACCATCTCCAAGGAAATTAAAGGCAAGTATTGTAAGTGAAATTGCAAGTGCTGGGAACAATAATTGGTATGGATAAACTTGCAATCCTTCCAATGCTTCTGATGCTAATGTTCCCCAGGATGCCTTTGGAACTGAAACTCCAAGCCCTATAAAACTTAAGAAGGATTCTGTAAATATAGCTGATGGAACTGATAGCGTAAGTGTTACTATTATTGGTCCCATACTGTTTGGTATTAAGTGTCTAAGTAGTATTCTTGCGTTGCTTGCACCAAGGGTTCTTGCTGCAAGTACAAATTCCTGTTGCTTTAATGAAAGAATCTGTGCTCTAACAATTCTTGCCATTGAAAGCCAATATGCTATTGCAAGAGCTACAAGTATACTTCCAAGTCCTGGTTTAAATATAAGCATAAGTAGAATTACATATATCATCATTGGAATTGAGTAAAGTATATCTACTATTCTCATCATTATAAGGTCAACTTTTCCTCCAAAGTAACCTGATATACCTCCGTATAGAACTCCAATAACAAGGTTTAGCACGCTTGCTGCATAGCCAACTGTTAAGGAGATTCTTGCACCATAAAGTACTCTTACAAATATATCTCTACCAAACATATCTGTTCCAAACCAAAACTTTGAATTTGGAGGTTGGTTTGAGTATTTGTAGTTTTGTGTTGCATAATCTATACCTCTAAACATCTTAACAAGTGGTGGTCCTACTATTGCTAAAAGTGTTATGAATAAAACAAAATATAAACCAAACATTGCAAGCTTATTTTGTTTTAATCTTCTCCAAGCATCCTGCCAATATGTTTCACTTGGTCTTACAATTGTATTTAAATCCTTTTCACTCTCAGGAACTCTTTCAAACATATCCTTAGTTATATCCATATTTATATCCATCTATATCACCCCTTATGCCTCTAATTTAATTCTTGGGTCTATCACAGCATATAGCAAGTCTACTATTAGATTACATACTACAAGAAGGGTGCTGTAAAAAATTGTTGTACCCATAATAAGCATAAAATCTCTGTTACCAATACTTGTTACAAATTCTCTACCAAGTCCTGGTATAGCAAAAATCTTTTCTATAACGAAGCTACCTGTTAAAACACCCGCTACAAGTGGTCCAAGATAAGTTACTACAGGTATAAGTGCATTTCTTAGGGCGTGTTTATATATAACAACGTTTCTTGATAGCCCCTTTGCCTTTGCAGTTCTTATATAGTCTTGTCTTATAACATCAAGTAAGCTTGAACGAGTAAGTCTTGCTATAAAGGATAATGAATAACCACTAAGTGCAAGTGCAGGTAATATCATATATTTAGGTCCTGCAAAGCCTGATGATGGTAATAATCTTAATTTAACTGAAAATACATACATAAGTAATGTTGCTATAACGAAGCTTGGAACTGTAACTCCCAGTGTCGCAATAACCATAACTAATCTATCCTGCCATTTACCTTGGTTTAGTGCCGCAACAACTCCTAAGTAAATTCCTAAAATCAATGAAAATATTATTGAAACTGCTCCTAACTTTGCAGAAGCCGGGAATGAATATGCTATCATTTCATTAACTGTTCTACCTTCATACTTTAAAGTAGGGCCTAAATCTCCTCTACTTAAATTCTTTAGATACATTACATATTGTTCATATAGAGGCTTATTTAATCCATACTTTGCCTCAAGATTTGCTTTTATTTTTGGTGGCAATGGTTTTTCATTGTCGAATGGTCCACCTGGCAATGCGTGCATTAAAAAGAATGTTGCAGTAAGTACTACAAATAGTGTGATAACACTCGTAACCAGTCTCTTGATGATGTAGTTAATCATTCTTCTCTCCTCCTTAAAATAATGTTCCCCCTCATAGGTTAAACAGATTTTAAATAAATATTAAACTAAAACCTAAAAAAAATCAATAAAATTTTTTGTGTATTGCGACACTTGAATTTAAAATTAATTTAATTTTCTTTTAGTAATATTATTATACTATATTTTTTCATTATATCCTTCTGTATTTTTATGGTTTTATTTACAAATGTTAAAATTATGATATTTTATAGATGATATTATTGCACATAAATTATTTTTATGCAACTAAATTTTAGTTTTTTACATATTTTTAATGCATATTTATTCTTTTTAATAAATTAAATAATTTAATAATTTCATATTAATTAATGTTAATTTTTCTTAATATTTTAATTTTTTCTTCAATTTTTATGTTTTTTGCTTTTATTTTTCTGAATTTTATATAAAAATAAAAGATAGGGTTTTTACCCTATCTTTTTTGCAATTCTTCTTCCACTAACTTATTAACAAGCTGCGGATTTGCCTTTCCCTTTGATGCCTTCATAACTTGACCAACTACAAATCCCATAGCCTTTGTCTTACCATTCTTAAAGTCTTCAACTGATTGTGGATTTTCATCTAAAACCTTATTTACTATATCCCTTATGGCATTTTCATCAGAGATTTGAACCATTCCCTTTTCATTAACTATCTTTTCAGGATCGTCTCCTGTTTCAAACATATCCTTAAATACCTTCTTTGCTATTGTACCTGTTATTGTTCCATTGTTTATAAGTTCAATTAGCTTTGATAGATGTTTAGGTTGAACTTTAATATCCTCTATACTCATCTCTCTATCGTTTAAAGTTCTTAAAACTTCACCCATAATCCAGTTACTTGCATCCTTTGGTGAAGCTCCTTCTTTAACAGTATCTTCAAAAAATGCAGCAAGTGCCTTAGATGATGTAAGTATTGAGGCATCATACTCTGGAAGGCCATATTCGCTTATATATCTTGCCCTCTTTTTATCTGGTAATTCTGGAAGCGTACTTTTAACATTGTTTATCCATTCATCATCAACAACTAAATAAACCATATCTGGTTCTGGGAAATATCTATAATCGTGGGCCTCTTCTTTACTTCTCATAACAACAGTTTCGCCCTTTGCCTCGTCCCATCTTCTTGTTTCCTGTACTATTTTTTCTCCTCTATTTATAGCTTCTATTTGTCTTTTTATTTCATATTCAATTGCCTTTTCTACCGCTTTAAAGGAGTTCATATTTTTTATTTCTGTCTTTACGCCAAATTCAGTTGAACCCTTAGGTCTTACTGAAACATTGGCATCACATCTAAGTGAACCTTCCTCCATCTTGCAGTCTGAAACTTCTGTATATTGAAGTATAGCCTTTAAATTTTCTAAATACATCTTTGCCTCTTGGGCAGTTCTCATATCTGGCTTTGAAACAATCTCAATTAAAGGTACGCCTGAACGGTTAAAATCAACATAGGTTCCATCTTCTCTATGTAGAGCCTTTCCTGCATCCTCCTCAATATGTATTCTTTGAATTCCTATTTTTTTTGTTCCCTCTTCTGTTGTAATTTCAATATATCCATTTTTACAAAGAGGAGTTTCGTCTTGAGTTATTTGATAGTTCTTTGGGCAGTCAGGATAAAAATAATTTTTTCTTGCCATATATGTTTCTTTATTTATTTCACAGTTTAGAGCAAGACCTGCCTTCATCGCATAAGTTACAACTTCTTTATTTAAAACAGGTAAGGCACCTGGAAGTCCCATACATACAGGACAACAGTGGGTATTTTGTTCTCCACCAAACTCTGTTGTACAACCGCAATATATCTTTGTTTTTGTTGAAAGTTCAGCGTGAACTTCAAGTCCAATTATTGCTTCAAACTCCATTTTTACACCTCCTATTAGATGCTTGGTCTAACCTTTGAAAATTCAGTTTCTCTTTCAAAGGCGTGGCCTACCTTAATTAATGTTCCCTCATCAAAGTAATTTCCAACAAGCTGCATTCCAACTGGAAGACCTCCAACAAAACCTGCTGGTATTGAAATAGCTGGAACTCCTGCAATATTTATCGGAACTGTATAGATGTCTGATAGATACATTTCAAGTGGATTATTAGATTTTTCTCCAATCTTAAAGGCAACAGTTGGTGATGTAGGAGTAAGTATTACATCAACATCCTCAAAGGCCCTCTTATATTCGTTTATAATTAGAGTTCTAACCTTAAGTGCCTTTTTATAGTAAGCATCATAATATCCTGCAGAAAGTGCATATGTACCAAGCATAATTCTTCTCTTTACTTCATCTCCAAAACCTTGGCTTCTTGATTTTACATAAAGATCGACAACATCTTCAAAGTCCTTTGCTCGATATCCATATCTTATACCATCAAATCTTGCAAGATTTGAACTTGCCTCTGAACTTGCAAGAATATAGTAAACTGCAAGGGCATACTTTGACATTGGTAGGCTTATTTCTTTAATTTCTGCCCCAAGCCTTCTTAAAACTTCGATTGCATTTTCTATTTCTCTTCTTACATCTTCATTTAATCCTTCTGCGAAACATTCCTTTGGTATACCTATCCTTAATCCCTTTATATCTTGATTTAAATATTTTGTATAATCCTCAACTTCCCTCTTTGCACTTGTTGAATCCATCTCATCATATCCTGCAATCGCCTTTAGAACGTGAGCACAGTCCTCAACATCCTTTGTAAATGGTCCTATTTGGTCAAGGGATGAAGCAAAGGCAACAAGACCATATCTTGATATTCTTCCATAGGTTGGTTTTAAACCTACAACACCGCATAAGGAAGCAGGCTGTCTTATTGAACCACCTGTATCTGAACCTAAAGTATAGTAGGCCTCTCCAGCTGCAACAGCTGCTGCAGAACCACCTGATGAACCACCAGGAACTCTTTCTAAATCATATGGATTTCTTACCTTCTTAAAGGCTGAGTTTTCTGAAGAAGAACCCATAGCAAATTCATCCATATTAAGCTTTCCTAAAATAACAGCATCATTTTGTTTTAAAAGCTTTGTAACGTGTGCATCATAGGGTGATACAAAGTTTTGTAGCATCTTTGAAGCACAGGTAGTCTTTAGACCTTCTACACATATATTGTCCTTTATAGCCATTGGAATACCTGCAAGGAAGGAAACTTCTTCTCCCCTTCTTATCTTTTCATCTACTTCCCTTGCCTTATTTAATGCACCCTCTTCATCTATTTGAAGATATGCACCTATCTTATCATCTACGCTACTTATTCTGTCTAATGTATTTTTGGTAAGCTCTACACAACTTACCTCACCTTTATTTATAAGTTCTCTTATTTCGTGAAGTGTTTTAGTATGCACCTATATCCCTCCTATTCAATAACCTTTGGTACTTTAACAAATCCATCTTGAGAATCTGGTGCGTTTTTAAGTAGAGAATCTCTATTGAAGGAATCCTTAACTACATCCTCCCTTAATGCATTTTCTACTCTGTAGGCACCTATGCTTATTTCTACATTTTCTGTATCAACCTCGTTTAGCATCTCAACATAGTTTAAAATACCATTTAAATCCTCTGTAAACCTTTGCTTTTGTTCTTCTGTAAACTCAAGTCTTGCAAGCTTTGCAACGTATTCTACATCGCGAATAGTAACTAACATATAAACACCTTCCCTTCTTAATAAACTCCTAAAATAGAAAACAAAAGTAGTATAAAAGCTAATAAAAAGCTAATATAAAAATTATTTTTTGTATAGCATACATCCTGATTGTATCTGCAATTTATTCCCCATAATATAAGCGACAGTGATAGAGAAATTTCAAGAGGAATAAATGTTGAAAATTCACTTATATACACTATACCAAAGGAAACAATTATGGTAAATATTGAGATTATACTTGTAAATAAAAAACTGACCCACATTAAATAATCTAAAACCTTCATACCAGTTCCCCTTCATTTATCATTTTTTCAAAATCATCCTCTGAAATAATCTTTACACCTAACTCCTGTGCCTTTTTTAGCTTACTTCCTGCATCTTCTCCACATAATAGATAATTTGTCTTTTTAGATACGCTTGATGATACCTTACCCCCAAACTTTTCAATAAGCTCGCTCGCCTCATTTCTTGTATATTTTGAAAGTGTTCCCGTTAAAACAAATGTAAGTCCGTTAAATAGGTCAAATTTTTCCCCTTCATCCTTTGAGTTAAAATTAACATTTGCACCCCTTAACTTTTCTATAAGGGCTCTATTATGTTCTTCCCTAAAGAAGGCTTCTATACTTTTTGCCATCTTATCTCCAACTTCTTCAACTAATATTAACTCTTCATAGGTAGCATTCATTAATGCATCTATACTCTTAAATTGTTTTGCAAGATTCTTTGCAGTTTTACTTCCAACATATCTTATACCTAATGCAAATATTAACTTATCTATATCATTTTGTTTCGAATTTTCTATCGCCTTAAGAAGATTTTCTGTAGATTTTTTACCCATTCTTTCAAGTTTAACTACATCTTCAAATCGTAAATAATAAAGGTCTGCTGCATCCTTTATAAGCCCATTGTCTATTAAGAGTGCAACTATTTGTGGTCCAAGTCCCTCTATATTCATTGCATCCCTTGATGCAAAGTGAATAATGCTTCTTTTTATCTGTGCAGGACAGGACATATTTGTACACCTAAGTGCAACTTCTCCTTCTTCCCTTACTACATCTCCACCACATTCTGGGCATTTTGTTGGCATATTAAACTCTACTTCATCTCCATCTCTATCTTCAAATACTACCTCTACAACCTCAGGTATTATATCTCCTGCCTTTTGAATTATTACACTATCCCCAATCTTAATGTCCTTTTGTCTTATATAGTCCTCATTATGTAGTGTAGCCCTTGAAACGGTTGAACCTGCTATTCTAACTGGCTCTAAAATTGCAGTAGGTGTTATAGCACCTGTCCTACCTACTTGAACAATTATATCAACAAGCTTTGTCTTCTTTTTCTCTGCAGGGTATTTATAAGCAACTGCCCATCTTGGTGCCTTTGCTGTCTGGCCTAACCTTTCTCTATCCTTTAGACTATTTACTTTAACCACTATTCCATCTATATCAAAGGGTAGCTCTCCTCTTGTATCTCCAAGCTGCTTTATTACCTCTATAACCTCTTCAACGTTTTTACAAATAATTCTCTTTGGACTTACTTTAAAGCCAAGCTCCCTTAAAAACTCAAGAGCCTCTGAATGTTTTTCAAATTCTCTTCCCTCAATTCTCTGTATGTTAAATATAAATATATCAAGTTTTCTCTCTGCTGTAACCTTTGAATCAAGCTGTCTTATTGAACCTGCTGCTGCATTTCTTGGATTTGCAAATAAAGGTTCCTCCATTTCTTCCCTTTGTGCATTTAGCTTTAAGAATGCATCCCTTGGCATATAGATTTCGCCTCTAACTTCAAGTGGATTTAAATAATTAATTTTTAGAGGAACACTCTTTATTGTTCTAACATTTGCTGTAACATCCTCTCCTACAACACCATCACCACGAGTTGCTGCAGTTTTCAACTCTCCATTTTCATAGCTTAAACATACAGAAAGTCCGTCTATTTTAAGTTCAACAACATACTCCACTTCAGGAACTTCGCTTCTTACTCTTCTATCCCAATCCTTTAACTCCTCAAAGCTAAACACATCCTGAAGGCTAAGCATTGGTACATTGTGTCTTACTTCTTTAAACTCCTTTAAAGGAGCTCCACCAACCCTTTGGGTTGGGGAGTTTTCATCGAAGTATTCTGGATGCTGCTTCTCTAATTTTTCAAGCTCCTTCATCAACTTATCATATTCAGCATCGGAAATTTCAGGATCATCTAAAACATAGTATCTATGGTTGTGATACTCAATTAATCTTCTTAACTCCTCTATTCTTGACTTTACATCCTCCATAAAATCACCTCATCATATTTTTTCAAGGGGTGCAGTAGATGCAAGTAAATTTTTAACTCCTGCTTTATCAAATTCAACAGTAATCATTTTATCCGCTGCAATCTCCTTAACTGCTACAACCTTTCCAACTCCAAATATCTTATGTTTAACAAGCATTCCAACATCGTAGTTTGCAGATTTATTTAAATTAGGTTTTTGAATAACAGGTGTTGTATTTATCTTATTAACTGTTGATATTGTCTTACTTGGTGCCCTATAGTCATCATAATTATACACCCTGTTAAAGCTCATTCTCTTTGGAGATATATCATCTATTAAATGTTCTGGTATTTCCTCAATAAAACTTGATACATTATTAAACATAGTTCTTCCATACATCATTCTCTGCTGTGCACAGGTTAAATAAAGCTTCTTTTTCGCCCTTGTTATACCAACATAGCAGAGCCTTCTTTCCTCTTCAAGCTCATCCTCATCATCCTTTGCTGAAAAGTGTGGAAATATTCCCTCCTCCATTGCAGCAATAAAAACAATATTAAACTCAAGTCCCTTTGCTGTATGAAGTGTCATTAATGTAACTGCATCTATATTTTCAATTTGGTCTTGATCTGATACAAGTGCAATTCTTTCTAAAAATGCTGCTAAACTTTTATCCTCATTTTGTTCTTCAAACTCTACAGCTGCTGATTTAAATTCGTTTAAGTTTTCTATTCTATCTTGGCTCTCCTTTGTATTATCCTCAAGTAGTTCCTTTATATAACCTGTTGTATCGAGTATCTCTGAAATAAGGCTTGATACAGTCATTCTATCTTTACTTACAATAAAGTAGTTCATCTGGCTTATAAACTTCTCAATAGCATTTGCTGCACGTTTTGTAATTCCATCTATTCTGTCTATCTCAAGAAGGGCAGAATACAGGCTTATATCCCTGCTGTTTGCATATTCCTTTACCTTGTCAATTGTTGCCTGTCCTATTCCCCTTCTTGGAACATTTATAATTCTCTCAAGACTTATATTATCAAGAGGGTTATTTATAACTCTAAGATATGCTAAAATGTCCCTTATTTCTTTTCTATCATAGAACTTTAGTCCTCCAACAACCCTATAGGGAACAGATGATGTAACAAAGGCTTCTTCTAAAATACGGGACATTGCATTTGTTCTATACAGCACTGCAAAGTCTGATAGACTATATCCTTCTTGAACAAGCCTCTTTATCTCCTTTACAATAAATAGTGCTTCATCTTCTCCATTTTCTGCTTTATAAAATCTCACATTTTCTCCAAGCTCATTTTGCGTCCAGAGCCTCTTATGTTTTCTATTTTCATTATTCTGTATCACATAATTTGCAGCATCCAGTATCTTCTTTGTGCATCTGTAGTTCTGTTCAAGTTTAATAACTTTTACATCTGGAAAATCCTTTTCAAATTCTAAAATATTTCTTATATCAGCATGTCTCCAACTGTAAATGCACTGATCATCATCGCCAACGACACAAAGATTTCTGTGTTCCTTTGCAAGTATATTAACAAACTCATATTGAGCCCTATTTGTATCTTGATATTCATCTACCAAAATATATCTAAATTTCCTTCTATAATAATTCAATACATCTTCATTTTCCTTAAATAGTTTTACAGTAAGCATTATTATATCGTCAAAATCCAATGCATTGCTCTTTTTAAGTTTTCTTTGATACATTTTATATATATTTGCAAGGTTTCTTGTTTTAAAGTCCATACCATATCTACTATAATAGGTTTCTGCATCAATAAGATCATCCTTTAGAGAACCTATCTTTGATAAAACATCCTTAGGAGGCATTGCCTTTTCATCTATATTAAGCTCGCTCAAGCATTCCTTTATTATTTTTTCTTGATCCTGCGTATCATATATTACAAAATCCTTGTTGTAGCCAATCTTTTCAATATCCTGCCTTAAAATTCTTACACAGGCTGAATGGAAGGTACTTATCCATATATTTCTTGCTTCATCTCCAACAATCTGAATTATTCTTTCCTTCATCTCCTGTGCTGCTTTGTTTGTAAAAGTTATTGCTAATATATTTCCAGGATACACTCCATTTTCAATTAAATTTGCTATTCTATAAGTTAAAACCCTTGTTTTACCACTACCTGCACCTGCAAGTATTAAAAGAGGCCCCTCTAAAGTTTCAACTGCCTCTCTCTGTTCTTTATTTAAAACACTCAAATCCAACATACCTATATATTCCTCCTAATACGACTTCAATATTATAGATTATACCATTATTTTTAAATTGCTGCTACTTAACAATCAAAAAGGGCAGCAATTGCTACCCTTTATTTTTGTTTCATCTTTTCAAAAACAATTTTATATCCATCTTGTCCATAATTTAAACTTCTATTTACCCTACTTATAGTTGCTGTACTTGCACCTGTTGTCTCTGCTATATCTATATAGGTCTTTCTTTCAAGAAGCATTTTTGCAACCTGAAGTCTTTGGGACATTGCCTGAAGCTCATTTATTGTACAAAGGTCTTCAAAAAATCTATAACATTCCTCAAGTGTCTCAAGATTTAATATTGCATTAAATAGATAATCCATCTCTTCACTTTTAAGCTTTGATGTATATTCCCTCACACTTATCACCTCGTAAAAATTATTCAAATACATTATACCATAAAAAAGAGGGAAAACTCCCTCTACTTTTTAACTGCACTATATAAAAGTTCAACTTCTTCTTCAGTCAATTCCCTACTCTCACCAAGTTTTAGGTTCTCATCTAATTTTAGGGGACCCATCTCAATTCTCTTTAGGTATATAACCTTTTTACCAACTGCCTCAAACATTCTTTTTACTTGATGATATTTTCCCTCATATATAACAAGCTCTATTTCTGATATCTCGTCTGATTTTAATATAGTAAGCTCTGCAGGCATAGTCTTATAACCATCATCTAAAACTACACCCTTTTTAAATTTATTAACATCATCCTCTGTAACCACACCCTGCACCTTTGCAAAATATTTCTTAGGAACGTGTCTTTTAGGAGATAATAACAGATGATTTAATTCTCCATCGTTTGTTAATATCAAAAGTCCCTCAGTATCTTTATCTAATCTTCCAACAGGACTTGGCATAAATATTCTATACTCATCGGGTAATATATCAACAACCGTTTCATCATAATCATCCTCAGTTGCACTAATTACCCCTTGAGGCTTATTTAACATAACGTAAATATATTTCTTATACTGAAGAATTTCTCCATCTACTTCAATTATATCCTTTTCTGGTTCAACGTGCATTGAAAAATCCTTAACTTTGTTTCCATTAACCAGTACAACTCCAGACCTAACTAAAGATTTTACCTCTTTTCTTGTACCATATCCCATATTTGCAAGAACTTTATCTAATCTTTCTTTAGACATCTTAAACCTCCACGCCTTTTCTTTGAAGTATTAGTGATATAAAGAGGTTCGCTACAACAACCTTTGGCATAAAAACAGAAAGAAGCCTTCTAAATCTTTTTATATCTTCATTCTGTTGCATACCTGGATAAAAGGAAAGTAAAAACTTTGCCTCCATAAAAACCTTCTTCATTTCCCTATCAAACTCTATTTCGTTTCTGCTTAATATTAATTTTTTAAGCCCTGCGACATATTCATTAAAATCATTGCTTGTTTTAATTTCATTGTAGGTATTATAGATGACATCAATTAATTCATCTAATTCATATACTCTTCTTCTATTAATTCCAAGCTGTTCTGCTGTTATTTCCGCCATAGCTAATATTACACTATCTGTAGTTAAATTGGAAGGGGTATATTGTTGAATTACCCTTAAAATTTTATCTATTATTATTTTATTATTTTTATTAGCTCTTCCCCATTCTAATCCTAAAAATCTATACAGGTTTTTAAAATCTTCAGTATCTAGTTTTCCAATATAACTACTTCCTATACCTTCATTATTATTCTTTATATAATATTTATATCCAACAACCTTTTTAAAGGCCTTGAGCGTATCTAAATATCCAATCTCTATATTAGTCTTTGATTTTTCACTATCAAAATTAAGCGTTCTTCCTAAATCCTCTGAATTTTTAATCTTAATTATGTTGCAGTCCTTATATTTTGTCCTCTGGCTTATTCCTATACCTGAAACATCTACCACAATTATATCCTTTATACCTTTTTTTCTCATCATTGAAACAGGAATATTATTATATACTCCCCCATCAATAAACTTTTTATTATCTATCTCGTGGGGCTTGAAGGCTGGGAAACAGGCACTTGCAAGTAGATAATCCTTAAGTTTTCCATAGGGTATTTCATCCTTAAATACTTCAACTGGCTTTAAATCAGATAAAGAAAATGTAACAAGCCCAAAATCAATATCCGAATTTCTTATCTTATCCTCATCGACAACCTCATCAATTAGCATTTTTAAAGGCGTAACATCCAGTCCTCCTGACTTTATTGCCGCCTTTATATTCCTTATTTTATTTGATATTTTGTTTTCGCCGTCTTGGGATGTTGCTATCTCTCCCTCAAGCTTTATTACTGTATCCATAGTTATGCTTGTCCATATTTCAAGTGCCTTCTCAAATTCATCCTGAACAATAAGTGCTCCATTTAAAGCCCCAACCGATGTACCACAAACAGCACATATAGGAATATTAAGCTCCCTTAGAGCCTTCCATACTCCTATTTCATATCCCCCTTTTGCACCTCCACCACCTAAAACCAAACCATAAGCCATATAACCACTCCTTAAAGTTTCTTGTACTGTTCATAATTTTTAAGTACTTTGTTTACATAGTTTCTTGTTTCGGTCGGCATCTTGCTAATCTCTTCTACAGTATCCACGCCTAACCTCTTCATTCTGCCTATTCCACCATTGTATGCAGCAAGAGCTAAAGCCTTATTTCCAGAAAAACTGTTTAAAAGATTTCTTAGGTATCTTGTTCCCCCATCAAGATTTTCTAAGGCATCATAGGGATTAACCCCTAAAGACTTAGCAGTGCTTGGCATAAGCTGCATAAGTCCTATTGCTCCTGCCTTTGATACTGCATTTTGATTAAAACCTGACTCCTGCTTTATAACAGCTCTAATTAATTCTTCTTCAACTCCATATTTTCTTGAAACTTCCTTTATCGCCTCATCTAAATCCTTTGGACTATCGTTAATTATTTTTTTTATATCACTAAAAACTTCAGTTGAATTTTTACTATTACTTTGATATGCTTGTCCACCTAATGTATTTTGAGATTCCAGCATTTTATCCAAAATAGCTCCAAACATCATTCCTGTTTGTTCATTACTTGAAGCATACGCTGTTTGTAATAAATATACAGCTAAAAGTTGTGCTATTTGTTCTGTTCTCAATACTATCACTCCTTTAAGAATATTATAGCATAATATTTTAAGTTAATATAAAAAATATTTTTACATTTTTATTCATATTTTTCCTTTTTTCTTGGTTGCATAGTTTATCGATTTATTTCTAATAATAATATAAAAAATAAATTTCGAGGTGATAGTATGAAAATTGAATCAAATGGTAAATACCCAATTATTGAACATACAAACAATGCACTTCTTTGGCCAGAGACAATCAAAGGTGGAATTGATTTAGTGGATACTTATGAAATATCTTCTGTTCCAAAGGACCCAGATACTCCAATGGAAAATATTGATGTATTAAAAAATAAAGGAATATTACCATAAAAAATACCCACTTGGATTCCAAGTGGGTATTTTTATTATACAAAAATCATAACAAGTAGGTGTGCAACTATGCCTGCAGCGAGACCTCCAATTGTATGAGACAGTATAGCTTTATTTGTAAGCTGTCTACTTTCAAGTGCATCCATCATAGCAACGTGGGTTGATAGATATCCACTCCAGCACATTCCCATTGCTGTAAATACTGCTATTTCATTTGCCCCAATGAGTCCCTGTTGTAAAAACTTTGGAACAAGACCAATTGCAGCACCAACAGCACCAAGTGCAGTTATTGGGAAGGCTATAGCCTCAGGTGATTTAAATCCTAAAAGTGGCTTTAGTATAAAGTTAATTTTACTTCCAAGCCAAGGTAGAACTGGTACACCTTCGTAGGCTGCACCAGTATATACCCCACCCTTTGGTGCATTAGTTAGCATCATAACAAGTGTACATATTACAATAACCCCAGGTATGATGGATAATCCCATCTCAACACC
Source organism: Caloramator proteoclasticus DSM 10124 (assembly GCF_900129265.1). Classification (GTDB taxonomy): domain Bacteria; phylum Bacillota; class Clostridia; order Clostridiales; family Caloramatoraceae; genus Thermobrachium; species Thermobrachium proteoclasticum. The sequence continues at coordinate 22,525 of NZ_FQVG01000014.1, forward strand.
TGTTTTTCCTCCATCTAATATTGCTTCAAGGCCTCTTTGAAATAAGCTTCCACTTCTTATTTCTCTATATTGAGTTAAATCTACACCCTCTTCGCCTTCATATGCCATCATTTCAGTTCCATATTCTTTTTTTGTAAAATGCATCATTATTCTTACACTTACTATACTACCTACAATAGCACCAATATTTCCAATAAGTGCTGGTAGAAAAAAGCTCTCACCCTTTGGAGCTTGGGCTATCATAAATGTAGTAACTATAAGTCCCATTCCAAAGGCTGTACCTAAATTAGTTAATGCAGGTATCTGATACTTCTTGAAGTATCTTGTAAATCCCTTATCCTTTGCTAAAGTTATAATTGCTGGATTATCTGAAAGATAGGTTGTTATTACCCCAATACTTGCAGCCCCCGGCATATCGTAAAGAGGCTTCATAAGTGGAGATAATATCTTGTTAATAAGTGCAACAACTCCAAACTCAGTTAAAAGTGCACCAAAGGCTCCAGCAAGAACTGCTATTGCCATAATAAAAAATACCGTGTTTAATAATAGGTCGTGGGCTGTCTTCATCATCGTACTAAACATATTGGCAAGCCCCATAACCCTTGATAAGAAAGTAAAACATATTGCTAAAATTCCAAGAAAAATAAAAGATTCTGCATTGATTGCCTTAACATACTTCTTTTGCACAATATCACTCCTTGCCATTATAGTTTGTTACCCCCTAAGTTTACAGAATTATTTTAACATATAGGTTAGTGTTTTAGTAGTATATTTTTATATATTACAAACTCTTTATAATTTTATATTTTTCCATTAAAATAAGGTGCTTAAACACATATTAAGCACCTCAGATTGTTGACAAACCTTCTTGTTAGCTAAAGTATAAAAAAGCCCCAAGAAAGGATTTTATTAGGCCCTTTGATGAGCTTTATCAATTCTCTTTTATCTCTATATATTACCTGCAATATTTGCTTGATTAATATTATTATTTTCAGACCCCTTTACAAATCTATACACAAATAAAAATCCTATAACAAGAACAATGGTTGTAAGTATTCCTGCCTCTGGTCCAAAAGCTCCACCTGTAATTATATTATCCTTTAAATTTGAAACAGTTATTATTCCCTTCGCCTCTTGACCACTTACTGAAAGCCCAAATACATTTCCTTGAAAGTAGTTCCAAGTTAAATGATAACCAATTGCCATCATTAGATTATCAGTCTTTAGCGTCATATATGCAAAAAGAACTCCCACAAGAAAAATATTAAATATACCAAACCAATTTAAATTTGGATTAAATACGTGAAGTAGTGCAAATATTATTGATGATACAATTATAGCCATCTTTTCTGAGTTTTGTTCCTTTAAGGCATATAAGCAATATCCTCTACTAAACAATTCTTCATTTAAAGCAACTAAAATAAATATAATAAGTCCAGTTATATTATATATCGAAAAATTAAATCCATCTTCTACTGTTACATTGCCTGTCAAGCTTATTACAGCAAAAATGAAGGTCATTGAAACCGCACCCATTAGTAACCCTATAAATAAATGTTTCAAACTGTTTTTATTAAACTTTAAACCTATATCCCTAAATCTCTTTTTATCTATTGCACTAAGTATAATAAATACAGATAGTATTACAGCAGTCATTGATAATATTTTAATAACGAACCAAGATATAGTGTTTTCTCCTAAAATCGATCCTACTACTTCCTCTGATGTTAAAGAATTTCCTTCAAGCACAGATTTAAAACCAAATAATACAGCTCCAATCATTCCAACAAAAGCCCCAAACGCAACTTGGAAGACAAAACTTAATAATAGGACAAATGCAATCCTCCAACCTGATCTTATTTTTCCCTCATTATTCTTAAATATCTTCATCACAATCCCCCTTTTTACAATTTTAGTAAATTATATTATAATATCTTTCTTAAATCAAGCAAAATAAGGTAAAAATTTATTATAAAATTTATCATCTTTATAAATTAAATTAATAAATTATTGTACTACCTGTTTATCTATGATAAACTATTTTAAGAAAATTATGTAAAAGGGGGAACAAAATGAAAAAGCGTATTGCATTGTTTTTAATTATCATTTTAACTATTATTAACCTTGCTGGGTGTGGCTTTAAAGCTACAAAAACAGAAACAAAAAAGACACTTATTAGAGAACCAGAGTGGATAAAAAACTCTGTTATCTATGAAGTAAACGTAAGGCAGTACACTAAGGAGGGTACATTCAAAGCCTTTAGAGAGCATCTGCCAAGGCTTAAGGAAATGGGCGTTGATGTTCTTTGGTTTATGCCAATATACCCTATTTCAGAAAAAAACAGAAAGGGAACCTTAGGCTCCTACTACTCAATAAAGGATTACAAGGCAGTAAACCCAGAATTTGGTACACTTGAAGAATTTAAAGAACTTGTTGACGAATGTCATAAAATGGGATTTAAGGTTATATTAGACTGGGTAGCAAACCATACAGGTTGGGATCACCTTTGGATTAAGAACAAGGACTGGTACCTAACAGACAGTGAGGGAAATATAGTAAATCCTCCAGGAACCGACTGGACAGATGTTGCACAATTAAACTACAAAAATGAAGAGATGAGAAAAGCAATGATTGATGCAATGGTATTTTGGGTAAAAGAGGTTGGAGTTGATGGATATAGATGCGATGTTGCAGGAAGAGTTCCTGTTGATTTTTGGGAAAAGGCAAGGGTGGAACTTGAAAAAATAAAACCTGTTTATATGCTTGCTGAGGATGAAGGTAACAGAGAATATCTAAATAAAGCCTTCAACAGTAACTATAACTGGAGGCTTATGCACCTTATGGAGAGCATTGCAAATGGAAGGACTGATGCCTTTGGAATAAGACGCTTTGCAGAAAACTTTGATAAAATCTATCCAAACTATAGCTACCCAATGAACTTCATCACAAACCACGATGAAAACTCCTGGAATGGAACAGAATTTGAAAGGATGAAGGATTCGGTTAATGTTATGGCAATGCTAACCTTTACACTTCCTGGAATTCCTCTTATATACTCCGGACAAGAGGCTGCCTTAAATAGGAGACTTAATTTTTTTGAAAAGGATGAAATAGAGTGGAAGAACTATCCTATGCAAGGTTTCTATAAGAATTTAATCAGGCTAAAGAAGGAAAATAGAGCTCTTTGGAATGGAGAACACGGAGGAAGTATAAAATTCATTGATGTTAAAAATGATAACGTTCTTGCCTTTGTACGTGAAAATGAGGGCAACAGAGTTTTAGTATTTGCCAACCTTTCAGATAAGAGCTTTGATTTAGAGGTTCCACTCAATGAGTATGCAGGAAAGTATACTGATTTTAATACTAATGATAAAGTAAAATTAAAAAAGAACCATTTAGTTAAATTTTCTCCTTGGAGTTATACAATATATGTAAGTAGTAAGTAAAAGGTGCGTAGCACCTTTTTTGTTGACAAACTTAATTGTTAGATAAAATCTGAAAAAGCCCCATGAAAGGATTTCAATAGGCTCTTTCATGAGCTTTAGCAATTCTTGCTTTTCGACTTTGAAAAAGTCCGTAATTCGGCACAGGACGTGCCGAGCCGAGCGGCCATCAGGACGATGGCATCGCGAGGGTAGGACTTTTTCAAACAAAGAAAAGCTTAGAATTGCTTAGTGAAATGAACTGATGCCTAAGAAATCCTTAATGGGGCTAATCAATATATAACTTTTTCAACAGCCTGAAGGTGCGTAGCACCTTTTACTTATATATCCCTCCTATAATGCATCCCCTCAAACTTTATCTTCTCTATCTCATTATAAACCTTCTTCCTTGCTAACTCTAAAGTCTCTCCAATTGCTGTTAAAGATAAAACACGTCCACCATTTGTATAAAATCTTCCATTCTCTAATTTAACTCCTGAAATAAATACGTCTACATCTTTAATAGATTGGAGTCCAAATATTTCATCACCTAATATAGGTGATACAGGATATCCACTGCTTGCTAAAACAACATTGCAGGAGGCTCCATCTATCCATTTAAGCTCACATTCATCTAATCTTCCATTTAATGTCTTTAAAATAAGCTCTACTAAATCACTTTTTAAAAGAGGTAAAATTGCCTGTGCCTCAGGATCTCCAAATCTTACATTATACTCAAGAAGATATGGACCTTCCTTTGTTATCATTATTCCAAAATAAATAAAACCTTTATAATCTAAGTTTTCTTCACTTATTCCTAAAAGTGTTCTTTTCATTATATCCTCTTTAAACTCTTCAAAGACATCATCTGTTACGTACCTATTAGGTGCAACAACCCCCATTCCTCCTGTGTTTGGTCCCTTATCGTTATCCATAAGCCTTTTGTGATCCTTTGCTGAAATAAAGGGCTTTATAGTTTTACCATCGGTTATGCATATAATAGAAGCTTCAACTCCCTCAAGGTATTCCTCTATCACAACTCTTTTACCAGAGCCTTTAAATAAATCCTCCACCATAAAACTGAATAAAGTATCCTCTGCCTCATCTTTGCTACTACAAATTACAACTCCCTTACCCTGTGCCAGGCCATCTGCCTTTATTACAATAGGGTATTTAACCTTGCCTATATACTCTTTGGCCTTTTCAAACTCTTCAAAAACCTCATAGGAGGCTGTTTTTACTCCATACCTTTTCATAAACTCCTTTGCATAGGCCTTACTCCCCTCAAGAAGCGATGCTTTTTTACTTGGTCCAAATATTTTAATCCCGTTTTCCCTAAATTCATCTACTGCCCCAAGCATAAGATACTTCTCTGGCCCTACAACTGCCAAATCTATGCCTTCAGTCTTTGCAAAACCTATTATGTCCTCTATGTCTTCCAATTCAACATCCTGGCACTTGTGCTCCAACATTGTTCCTACATTACCTGGACATACATATACTTTTGAACATAATGGACTCTCTGCTAACTTTTTAGAAAGTGCGTGCTCTCTACCACCTGAACCTAAAACTAAAATCTTCATAAAACCACCTCAGTGTTTAAAATGTCTGACTCCAGTAAATACCATTGAAATGCCATACCTATTGCAGGCATCTATGGATTCCTTATCTCTTATTGAACCACCTGGCTGCATTATAGCCCTTATACCATATTCATTTGCCTTTTCCACAACATCCTCAAAGGGGAAGAAGGCATCTGACACAAGACAAGTAGCCCCTTTACCCCTCTCTAACGCCTGACAGGCTGCCCATATTCTGTTTACCTGACCGCCTGCAATCCCAATAGCCATCTTATTCTTAACAACTACTATAGCATTGGATTTAACATACTTTACCACCTTCATTCCAAAGAGCATATCCTCCATCTCCTTATCTGTCGGCTTATTCTCTGTAACATATCTAAACTCGCTAACTAATTTCTTATCCACATCCTGTACTAAAATTCCACCATCTACACTTATATACTCTAAATTATCCTTTGGTGTTGACAGTGCCTTTATAACTCTTAGATTTTTCCTCTCCTTTAAAACTATAAGTGCGTCCTCATCAAAGTCTGGTGCTATGACTATCTCTAAAAATATCTCAATAAGCTTTTCAGCTGTTCTTTTGTCAACCCTTCTATTTAGTGCAACAATTCCCCCAAATATGGATATCTTGTCGCACTCATAAGCTCTAATATATGCGTCATATATATCTTCTCCTACTGCTACTCCACAGGGGCTATTATGCTTTACTGCACAGCAGCAGGGCTCATCAAACTCACAAACAACCTTCCAGGCTATATCCATATCCTTTAGGTTGTTATAGGAGAGCTCCTTTCCATTTAGCTTTTCAAAATCCTTTATGGCACCACTTCCTACTGTATTTGTATAGTATGCTGCCCTTTGATGTGGATTTTCTCCATATCTTAAATCAATAGATTTCTTATAGGATAAAGTTAGATATTCTGGGAAATCATCATCAAGAAGATAATTTGAAATGGCTGCATCATAGGCAGATGTTAAATTAAATACCTTTCCTGCAAGATATCTTCTCTTTTCTAATCTTACATCTCCATAGCTTAAAATCTCATCCATAACCATAGCGTAGTCATTTGGATCGCATAAAGGAACAACGTATTTATGGTTTTTAGCAGCAGACCTTAACATCGAAGGACCACCTATATCTATAAACTCTATCTTTTCATCATCCTTCAAATCTTCCTCTACCTTTTCAAAGAAGGGATATAGGTTTACAACAACAAAATCTATATATTCTATTCCTCTTTTTATTAACTGTTCTACATGCTCCTTATTATCCCTTACTGCTAAAAGTCCTGCGTGTACTACTGGATGTAGTGTTTTTACCCTTCCATCTAATATTTCATCAAAACCTGTTATAGAGCTTACCTCAACTACATCTATTCCCCTTTCCTTAAGATACCTAAACGTTCCTCCTGTTGAAATTATCTCAACACCCTTATCTGATAAAAATTTAGCAAACTCATAAATTCCTTCCTTATTATATACACTGATTAATGCCCTCATAAGCCACCTCCAATTTTTTTATAGCCTCAACTATAGCTATATGTTCTTCCCTTTGAACCTTCCTCTTTATATCTTCAATTTTATCCTCATAATCCACAGAAACAGTCCTTTGAAGTATTATTCTTCCTGTATCTACTCCCTCATCAACAAAATGAACCGTACAGCCTGTTATCTTCTCCCTATTTTCTAAAACAGCCCTATGCACATTATCCCCATACATCCCAACACCTCCAAACTTTGGAAGTAAAGATGGATGAAGGTTTATTATTCTATCCTTATAACCCTTTAATATATCTCCCTTTAGTATTGATAAAAATCCTGCCAAAACAATAAAATCCGCTTTATCTTTAACTAATTCATAAATACTATCCGAAAGCTCATCCCTATAGGCTTTTCTATCTAAAATGTATGTCTCTATTCCTCTTTTTTTTGCCCTCTCTATTCCATAGCACTCTCTATCTGCTATTACTAAAACAACCTTTGATTTTATCTCATCTTTTTCCACTGCATTTAATATTGACTCAAGGTTAGTGCCACTTCCTGATATAAGGACGGCTATATTAAACATACCCTTCCACCGCCCTTTACCACTTCTCCAATTATATACGCACTTTTGCCACCTTCTTCTATTGTTCTTACTACTTCTTCTGCTTCATTTTTATCCACACAAATAACAAAACCTATTCCCATATTGAAGGTTCTATACATTTCTGTCTCCTCTACTCCTCTTTGCTGTAAAAGTTTAAATATATCAGGTATTTCATAGCTATCTTTATATACTACTGCATTAAAATCTCCCTTAAACATCCTTGGGATGTTTTCTAAAAATCCTCCACCTGTTATGTGGGCCATTCCTTTAACGTCGAATTTATCTAAAAGAGGAAGAACATCCTTTACATAAATATTAGTTGGAGTTAAAAGAACATCTCCTATCCTCTTATCTTTAAATGGTTCCTCAAGGTCTGTAATGATTTTTCTTATTAATGAATATCCGTTGCTGTGACATCCTGAAGACTCTATTCCAACAAGCAAGTCTCCCTCTTTTATTTTGCTTCCATCAACTATTTTATCCTTCTCAACAATTCCGACACAAAATCCAGCAATATCAAACTCTCCATCCTCATAAAAACCTGGCATTTCTGCAGTCTCTCCTCCGATTAAACTACATCCTGCCAAAATACACCCATCCTTTATTCCCTTTATGACATTAAAGGCATCCTCTGCACTTAGCTTGCCACAGGCAAAATAATCAAGGAAAAACAAAGGTTTTGCACCGTGGCATAAAACGTCATTTACGCACATAGCAACACAGTCTATCCCAATTGTATCGAGTTTTTTCATATCTATTGCAACCTTTAGCTTAGTTCCAACGCCATCACAACCTGATACCAATACAGGATTTTTATAATTTTTAATCTCAAATAGGGCACCAAAACCTCCAACACCCTCAAGTACACCCTCTTTGTAAGTTTCCTTAACCATTCCCTTTAGCATTGAAACAAGTCTGTTACCTTCATCTATGTTTACACCAGCATCACAATACCTCATATCACTCTTTCCTTTCAAACATAAATTTATCTGCCTCAAAGGGGGCTGAAACAGGATATATTCCATTAAAACAACCCAAACAGAAGCTTTTTGCATCGAGGGCATCTAAAAGTCCCTCTATACTTAAAAAACCTATGCTATCTGCACCAAGTTCTCTTCCTATTTCCTCCTCATTTAAGTTTGAACCTATAAGCTGACTTCTTCTTGGAGTATCAATACCAAAATAGCAGGGATATTTTACAATAGGAGATGCAATTCTTACGTGTACCTCCTTTGCACCATTTTTCCTTAAAAGTTCAATTAGCCTCTTCATAGTCGTTCCACGTACTATAGAATCATCCACCAACACTATTCTTTTTCCTTCTATATTTACTTTTAGTGGATTTAATTTCATTGAAACAGCAGCTTCCCTAAGCTCTTGTGTTGGTGCAATAAAGGTTCTACCTACATACTTGTTCTTAACAAAACCCATTCCATATGGAATTGATGAAGCCTTTGCATACCCTACAGCAGAATGGGTACCTGAATCTGGTACGCCAACCACAATATCTGCATCACAGGGCTTTTCTTTAAAAAGGTTTTCTCCTGCTTTAACCCTTGAAATATAAACGTTTATTCCATCTATTGTACTATCTGGCCTTGCAAAATATATATATTCAAAGGAGCAGGTTTTAAGGGAGGTTCTCTCTATCATCTTATAGCTTCTAAGTCCCTCCTTATCTATCACAACTATTTCACCCGGTTCTACATCTCTATAAAACTCTCCACCTACAGCATCTATTGCACAGCTCTCAGATGATAAAATATAATCATCTCCAAGCCTTCCTATGCAAAGAGGCCTTATACCATTTGGATCTCTTACTGCAATTAATCTATCCTCTGTTAGAAGAAGAATGGCATAGGAACCCTTAACTGCTTGGATTGCATCAAAGCAGGCCCTCTCTATTCCCTTTTTATAACCCCTTGCAATCAGGTTTAATACCACCTCAGAATCAATGGATGTCTGAAATATACAACCTGCCTCCTCTAAAAGCTCCCTTATAATATCTGCATTAACTAAATTTCCATTATGGGCAATTGAAATACTTCCAAGTTTATATTTACTCAAAAGGGGCTGTGCATTTTGAAGGTTTGAATCGCCGGTTGTTGAGTATCTAACGTGACCTATTGCAGAATAGCCTATCATTTTATCTAAATCTTCCCTTTTTAAAGCATCTCCAACAAGCCCCATACCCTTTTTTAGATTTACTTCCTCACCATCTGAATAGGCAACTCCTGCACTTTCCTGCCCCCTATGCTGAAGGGCATAAAGTCCATAGTAGACTATCTCCCCAACCTTCTTTTTTTCCCTTGAAAAAACACCAAATACTCCACACTCTTCTTTAAACTTATCTAATCCATAATGCATTGGAGTTCCTCCTCCCAAACCCTCTTTAAGTCGCAAATACTTTTATCTATAACCCTTGTTCCGTTTATATTAACTTCAATCTTACTGCCCTTTGTTTCTCCAATTACCTCAGCCAAAACTCCATATCTTTTAAATTCAGTTATTATTTCATCTACATATTCCTTTTTAGCCGATAGAATAAACCTTCCTTGGCTTTCAGAGAATAGGAATATATCCTCCCTTAAACTTGTCTTTACATTTACCTCTACCCCTATTTCATTCTTAAAGGCACATTCACAAAGTGCTACAATCATTCCACCCTCTGATACATCGTGGGCACTTTGTATCAAACCTTCTTTTATTAGCTTTGTTAAGCACTCTATGGTATTCTTTTCAATTTCAGGATAGCACCTTGGTGCACTACCTAAGACCTTGCCATAAATAACCTTTAAATATTCACTTCCGCCTATTTCATTTAAGGTTTCTCCAACTAATATAACCGAATCACCTAATTCCTTAAAATCTATTGTACAAGCTTTATTTTTGTCCTCCAAAAGACCAACCATCCCTATTGTTGGAGTTGGATATATTCTTGTTTTATTTGATTCATTGTAAAAGCTTACATTACCACTTACAACTGGAGTGTTTAATACCTTACTTGCCTCAGTTATACCTAAAATTGCCTGCCTAAATGTGTAATAGACCTCCTCATCCTCAGGATTTGCAAAGTTTAGACAGTCTGTTATTGCAATTGGTGTTGCTCCTGTTGCTGCTATATTTCTTGCCGCCTCACACACTGCAATCTTTGCACCTTCATAGGGGTCTAAATAGCAATACCTTGAATTGCAGTCAACTGTTAAGGAAAGTGCCTTATCTGTTCCTTCAACTGCAACAACAGCAGCATCTCCTCCCGGTCTTACTATTGTGTTGGTCCTAACCATATAATCATACTGCCTGTAAACCCATTCCTTTGAAGCTATGTTTTCAGACTTTAAAACTTTAATTAATGCATCATTTAAATCCTCTACTCTTTTAAGGCTATCTATATCCAAATGTAGTTCATCTAAATATTTAGGTCTTCTATAGGATCTTAAGGTTGCCTTCGCACCATCTCCTAAAAGTTCAACCGGTACACAGCCTACAACCTTATCTCCTGCTGTTACAGTTAAATTTTTATCATCTATAATTTCTCCTATAACTGCTGCGTTTAAATTCCACTTTTTAAATACCTTTAATATCTCCTCTTCATACCCCTTTTTTACAACAAAAAGCATTCTCTCCTGTGATTCTGAAATCATTATCTCCTCTGGAAGCATATTTTCTTCCCTTGTAACAACCTTTGAAACATCTATTTTAATTCCACATCCACCCCTTAGGGCCATCTCACAGCTTGAGGAGGTTAATCCTGCTGCACCTAAGTCTTGTACTGCGACTACATATTCCTTATCCATAAGTTCAAGACAAGCCTCAAGTAGAAGCTTTTCCATAAAAGGGTCTCCAACCTGAACAGCAGAACGCATAGCCTCTGACTCCTCTGTTAAATTACAGGAGGCAAAGCTTGCTCCACCTATTCCATCACGTCCTGTTGTGTGTCCAACCAGTATTACACTATTCCCAACCCCTTGGGCTATTGCCCTCTTTAGCTTATCCTTCCTTATTATTCCAACACTCATTGCATTAACAAGTGGGTTATCACTGTAGCAGTCGTCAAACACAGTCTCTCCTGCAACTGTTGGAATTCCAACAGAGTTACCATAATTACCTATTCCGTTAACCACACCCTTTAGAAGCCTTTTATTTCTTTCATCATTTAGGTGTCCAAATCTAATTGAGTTTAAGTTTGCAATAGGTCTTGCACCCATTGTAAATATGTCTCTTAATATTCCTCCAACCCCTGTTGCAGCACCCTGATATGGTTCTAATGCTGATGGATGGTTGTGGCTCTCTATTTTAAACACAACTGCCAAATCATCCCCTATATCTACAGCACCAGCATTTTCACCCGGTCCCTGAAGAACCCTCTCCCCCTTTGTATTAAACAATTTAAGTAGAGCCCTTGAGTTTTTGTAACTACAATGCTCTGACCATAAAACTCCAAACATAGAGAGCTCTAAATCATTTGGTTCTCTGTTTAAACCTTCAACTATTCTTTTATATTCCTCCTTTGTTAAGCCAACCTTTTCATATCTATTCATTTTCACAAACCTCCTTAAGCTTTAGGTTCATTGCACTAACTTCCATCTCTAATCTTTGTTTATATTCTGAAAGCTTTTCTGCTATTTTTTCATCATTTATTGATAGCATCCTAAGGGCAAGTAGGGCCGCATTTTCTGCCCCACCTACTGCAACAGTTGCAACAGGTACTCCCTTTGGCATCTGAACTATTGAAAGAAGTGAATCAATACCCTGAAGTCTTGAAGAAACTGGAACACCTATTACAGGGAGCGTAGTTAAGGATGCAACCATCCCTGGAAGATGTGCCGCTCCCCCCGCCCCTGCAATTATAACCTTTATCCCTCTATCTCTTGCACCCTTTGCAAACTCATACATTTTATCTGGAGTTCTGTGGGCTGAAACAACATCTATCTCATAATCAACATCAAATTCTTTTAAAACCTTTTCTGCTCCCTTCATAGTCTCATAATCTGAAATACTTCCCATTATAATTGCAACAGATGCCATATTAACATCCTCCTATAAATTCAAACTCCATATTAGAGAGTCTCTCTATTCCTTCTTCTAAATCATTACAAAGATAGGTTATATGACCCATCTTTCTTCCCCTTTTTACTTCCCTTTTTCCATATAGGTGTAAAAAGAGTCCTTCTGTTTTTAAAAGTTCCTCAAAACCCTTTAAATAATATCTACCCTCTATATCTTTATCTCCCAGTATGTTTCTCATAACCGCCTTTGAAATCTCTCTTGTACTTCCAAGTGGAAGGTTTAAAATACTTCTTATGTGCTGTTCAAATTGACTTGTTATACAGGATTCAATTGTATGGTGTCCAGAATTATGGGGACGAGGTGCTATTTCGTTTATATATATATTTCCTTCTTTATCAAGGAACATCTCTATGCAAAATATTCCATAATCTCCTATTACCTCTATAAACCTATCTGCAATCTCATATATCTTATCTTCAGTTTTCTTATCTATCCTTGCAGGTGAAATGCTAAGGTGAAGTATGCTGTTTTTATGGATGTTTTCAACAGGAGAGAAGTTCTTTATCTCTCCACTTTTGTTCCTTGCAACAAGTATTGATATTTCCTTTTCAAATTGAATTAGTTCCTCAATAAAAAAATCATACTTAAGATTTGAAACAATGTCCTTAAGATGAGATGGGCTTTCTATCAAAATATTCCCTTTCCCGTCATATCCTCCCCTTGAAAACTTAAGCATACAGGGAAAGCAGTCTATTTTATCTAATTCATCCCTTTTATAAATCTTTGGTACATTAAAGCCCTTTTCCTTTAAAAAGAGCTTTTGCTTTAGCTTATCCTGAATTATTTCAAGAGTATTTGAAGATGGTATAACCTCTCTACCTCTTTTTTCTATATCCCTTAAAAGCTCTACCGATATATGTTCAAACTCATAGGTTATAACGTCACATAGACATAAAAAATCATCTATCCTACTTAAATCATCATATCTTGAAACTATCTGAAAATCGGATACCTGCCCTGCAGGTGAATTATGAGTTGGATCAAGTATTACAACCTCAAACCCCATCCTCTTTGCCTCAAAGGAGAGCATCCTTCCAAGCTGTCCTCCACCTACTATCCCAATCCTTTTCATACTATACCTCCTTAAAATAGGCAATTACCGATTTAAAAAACACTAATCCATCCTCACCACCAAGAAGTTTGTCCTGTGCCCTCTCTGGATGAGGCATCATTCCAAGTACATTTCCTCTTTTATTTACAATACCTGCAATATCTGCTACTGAACCATTTGGATTGTTTTGATATCTAAATACTATTTGGTTATTTTTTATAAGCTCCCCTAATCCCTCATCATCTATATAATAGTTACCCTCTCCGTGGGCTATTGGAAAGTTTACAATATCACCCTTTTTGAAAAGATTTGTAAAGGGAGTGTCGGTGTTTTCTACAATTAAGTTACAATCGCTACATATGAAATTTAGATTTTTATTTCTAAGAAGTGCTCCTGGAAGTGCCTTAAGCTCTGTTAGAATTTGAAAACCGTTGCATATTCCTAAAACAAGTTTTCCCTTTTCAATATGTTCATTTATATTTTCAAGTGCCTTTGCAAATCTTGCAATTGCACCACATCTTAAATAGTCTCCATAGGAAAATCCGCCTGGAAGAACAATTAAATCCTCATCATCTATCTTTTCATCGTGCCATATATATTTAACTTCAACATTTAATTTTTCTAATACCTTATAGGCATCTATGTCACAGTTTGAACCTGGAAAAACTATAACTCCCGCCTTCATTCTATCACCTCAAACCTTACAGAGTAGGTTTCAACCTCAAAGTTTACAAGAAGCCTTCTACACATTTCGTCTATCTTTTCGCGGGCTGCCTCTATTTTGTCCTCCTTTAAAAGCACCTCTATGTGTTTTCCTATTCTTACGTCCTCTGTATAAAGGGAGAGTTTTTCAAGTCCCTTTTTAACTGCTGTACCCTGTGGGTCAAGTATGCTCTTTTTTAAGGTAACATCTATATATGCTTTTATCATCTTAACTCCTCCAATCTATTTAAAATCTCTCTATAGCCTTCTATTACATTTCCTAAATCCTGTCTAAATCTATCCTTATCGTATTTATATAAAGTTTCCTTGTCCCAAAGCCTGCAGGTATCTGGAGATATTTCATCCGCCAATATAACCTCTCCCTTATACCTTCCAAACTCAAGCTTAAAGTCAATTAGTATTATTCCTATTTCCTCAAACATTTTTGTTAATAGGCTGTTTATTTTAAGGGCTGTATCATATATATTGATAAGCTCATTCCTCTCTACCAATCCAAGTGCTATTGCGTGGTAATCATTTATTAGGGGATCCTGTAGAGAATCGTTTTTATATGAAATCTCAAGAATTGGCTCATTAAACTTTTGTCCTTCCTTTAAACCAAGTCTTTTTACTATGCTTCCTGCTGCATAGTTTCTGACAATAACCTCAAGGGGAACTATACTGACCTTTTTGACAAGCTGTTCTCTATCTGAAAGTTTTTCAATGAAGTGTGTTTTTATATTGTTTTCTTGAAGTTTTTTAAATATGATGGAAGAAATGCTGTTGTTTAGTATTCCTTTATCTAATATTACATCCTTTTTAAGACCATTAAAGGCTGTTGCATCATCTTTATAGTAGACGATTAGCTTATCAACATCATTAGTCTCATAAACCTTTTTTGCCTTTCCTTCATAGAGCATATTTAATTTTTTCATATTAACACCCCTTTATTTGAAATTGAAGTCCAGAGCATTTTGCTCTGGACTTATTAATTAATGAGGGAGAAGTGCAAATCTTATGATGAAAAGAACTGCTAAAACATATACGGCAGGATTTACTTCTTTAGACTTGCCTGTAACTATTTTCACTATTGGATAAAATATCATACCTGCTGCTATACCATTTGCTATGCTGTAACTAAATGGCATAACTGCAATTGTAAAGAATGCTGGGAGTGCTTCTGTAAAATCATCAAAATTTATCTTAGTTATAGCACCCATCATTAGGGCACCAACAATTACAAGTGCTGGAGCTGTTGCCTCTGCTGGAACTATTCCAACAAGACCAGTAAAGAACATTGCAAGTAGGAACATAACCCCTGTTGTAAAGGCTGTTAGACCTGTTCTACCACCTTCTGAAATTCCTGCAGTTGATTCAACATATGTTGTAACTGTACTTGTACCAAGCATTGCACCACAAGTTGTTGCAATAGCATCTGCAAGAAGTGCCTTGTTCATATTCTTCATCTTTCCATTTTCATCAAGTAGGTTTGCCTTTTGAGCTGTTCCAACAAGTGTTCCAATTGTATCAAACATATCAACTAAGCTGAAGGATATAACAACCATAACAACGCTCATTATAGCACCAACTAGTCCTGCTTGGCCTAATCCTAAAAGTCCCTTAAAATCCATCTTCATAAAAGTTGGTGCAACTGAAGGAGGAGCAGAAATTAACTTTATACCTTCTATGTTTGTTATTCCCATAGGAATTCCAATTATTGTTGTAACTATGATTCCTATAAGTATTGAACCTTTAACATTTCTTGACATTAATATTCCTGTTATTGTAATACCTATTAAAGTTAATAGTGCGTGCTTATCTGTAAAACTTCCAAAACCAACAAGTGTTGCTGGATTATCAACTATTATACTTCCACTCTTAAGTCCTATTAATGCTATGAAAAGTCCTATACCACCTGAAATTGCAAGCTTTAAGTTTTGTGGAATTGCATCAACTATCATCTCTCTTAAAGAAGTTACTGTCATTAGTATGAATAAAAGTCCTGATATAAATACTGCTGCAAGAGCTTGTTGCCAAGTATAACCTAATGTTAAACAAACACTGAAGGTAAAGAAGGCATTAAGCCCCATACCTGGTGCTTGTGCAAAAGGAACATTTGCATAAAGTGCCATTATAAATGTACCTATTGCTGCTGATATACAAGTTGCTGCAAAAACTGATGCAACTACTGGGTCGTTTATTGCATTAAGGCTTGCCGCTGCATCACCTAATGCATTTTTACTATTCATACCTGCAAACTTTAGTATGTTTGGATTTACAAATATGATGTAGGCCATTGTGATGAACGTTGTAATACCTGCTATAATTTCTGTTTTTACTGTAGTGTTGTTTTCTTGAAGCTTAAATAGTCTCTCAAGAATTGATACGTTTTCTTCTCTTCTTTGAGTTATATCCATAATCAAAACCTCCCTTAAAAAATTATCACCCTGACTTACCATGAGTAAGTCAGGGTGATATATATGCTAAATAAACATAGCAATGCCCGACTCACTCATAGTCGGGGAATTTACGGTCCCCCGGTAGAGACTTCCGAACCATATTATCGGAATTATATGAGTGACTTATGTAATTTACACTATTATATTAACACCATATTTCGCCATAGTCAATATATTTTTTGTAATTTTTACTTAATTATTCGGAATAAAATAAGTTTATAACATCAATTTCATTTTATATTTCGTTATATAACGAACATTTAATTATGGACTGGCAGCCATATCACATATAACTTTTGATCAAAAGTTATTTTTGTAATTTTAACACAGATAAAAAAATAAGGCAAGAAGAAAATTAGGCAGCTGCATTGCAGCTGCCTTTTATACTACTTCATCTACATTCTCATTTGCAAATTGACTGTTATATAGATCTGCGTAGAATCCACCCTTTGCAAGCAGTTCTTTGTGGTTACCCATTTCAATAATTCTTCCCTTATTCATAACTATTATAAGCTCAGCATCACGTATTGTAGATAATCTATGGGCTATTACAAAGCTTGTTCTTCCCTTCATAAGGTTTGCCATAGCCTTTTGTATTAAAACCTCTGTTCTTGTATCAACGCTACTTGTTGCCTCGTCAAGAATCAATATCTTAGGATCGTGAAGTATGGCACGAGCAATAGTAAGTAGCTGCTTTTGTCCCTGTGATATATTAGTTGCCTCTTCGTTTATTACTGTATCATAGCCCTGTGGAAGAGTTCTTATAAAATGGTCTGCGTGGGCTGCCTTTGCTGCCTTTACTATATCCTCCATTGTTGCTCCTTCTTTTCCATAGGCTATATTGTCCTTTATTGTTCCATTAAACAACCAAGTGTCTTGAAGAACCATACCAAACATCTTTCTAAGCTCACTACGTTTAATATCCCTTATATCAACACCATCTATAGTTATTCTACCAGAATTGATTTCATAGAATCTCATAAGCAGGTTAACCAACGTAGTTTTACCTGCACCTGTTGGCCCAACTATAGCAATTGTGTGTCCTGGTTTTACCTCTAAATTTAAATCCTCTATTAAAGGCACATCCTCCTTATATCTAAAGGATACATTTTCAAACTTCACTTCACCCATAGGTTCTTCAATTACAACAGCATCCTTACTATCTGGGATCTCCTCTTCTTCATCTAATATTTGGAATACACGTTCTGCACAGGCAATTGTTGACTGAATAACATTTGCTATATTTGCTGTTTGAACTATTGGCATTGTAAAAGATCTTGAATATTGTATAAAGGCAATTATATCCCCAATTCCAAGACGGCTCTTTGTTATCCATATTCCACCTACTATACTTATTCCAACATAACCTAAGTTACCTATAAAGTTCATAAGTGGGAACATTATACCTGAAATAAATTGAGCTCTCCAACCTGCTTCCCTTAGTCTATTATTTATAGATTCAAAATGTTCTATTGCATCCTTTTCACGTCCAAAGGCCTTTACTATTTTGTGACCTGTATACATTTCCTCAACGTGTCCACTCAACTCTCCAAGTTCCTTTTGCTGCATTGCAAAGTATTTTTGTGACTTCTTTGCAATAAGCATTGTTGATATAACATAAAGAGGCATTGTGGCAAGAACAATTAATGTTAATGTTGGGCTTATTGTAAGCATCATTATAATATAGCCGATTATTGTTATTACAGACGTAATCATTTGAGTTAAACTCTGCTGTAGTGTTGTTGCGATTGTATCAACGTCATTTGTAATACGGCTAAGTATATCCCCGTGTAAATGAGTGTCAAAATACTTAAGCGGAAGTCTTGCAAGCTTTTCATCTACTTCCCTTCTTAAATCACGCACTGTCTTTTGTGAAACACCTGACATAACAAGTCCCATAGTTAAGCTAAATAGAGCACTTATTATATAAAGGGCAATAAGAATTAAAGCTATTCTTCCTATATATTTAAAGTCGTACTCTCCATTTGTTTCCCTTATTGCAGTTATTACTGCATTTATTTGCTCATCTGTAAATTTAATGTTCTCTTTTGCATCCTTTGGTGCATTTTCCATTGTATTTTGCATTTCTTTGCTTAAATCTAAAATCTTCTTAGCCACATCAGCCTTCTCATCTGCATTTGTGAGAGTTCTTAATTTTGGTAGGGCTAAAAACTCCTGAACAGCCTTTATGCTCTTTGTATCAAATTTATTTTTAGAATCAGCATTATCTGTATTCATATCTGGCATCTTGCCAAATATATCAAGCATTCTATTTAAAACCTTTGCCTTTTCATCGGCATCTTTTATTGAATTTAACATTGGAAGTTCAAGAAGCTCTTTTACATTTTTTAACTGTTCGCTGTCCATCATATCATTTGATGCTGTGCCATCACTATTCATATTTGGCATTTTACTGTAAACATCTATAAGCTTAATAGTTGTCCTCTTCTTCTCTTCTTTATCCTGTATGCTGCTTATATCAGGTAGAGAGAGAAGCTCTTTAAGTGTATTAAAATCTGAAGCATTTATATTACCTGTTCCTGCCCCTGAAGTATTTGGCATACTTTGAAATATGTCAAGCAGCTCAATTAAAGTCTTTTTCTTTTCTACAGGATCCTTTATTTCACTTATCAATGGAAGCTTTAAAAGTTTTTGGGCTGCATCCATTGTCTTTTTGTCCATTTTATTTGTTTTAGAGCTTGAATTTGTATTGAAATTTTTAATCTCTGGTATTTTTGCAAGTGCTTTATTTAAAGTATTTTCGTCAAGTTGCATTGACATACCTTGCCCTTGAGATGGCATATTCTTTGATAGACTTAAAAACTTTTTAATTATATTTATCTTTTCATTTGGATTTTTTACATCTTCAAGTAGTGGAAGACTTAGTATCTCCTTTGTTGATAAAAGAGTTTTTGCATCTATTTGCTGATTCTGTGGCATACTTTGAAGAATATCAATAAACTCAAGAGTTACTTCAATCTTCCTTTGTCTATCGGTTATTGTATCAATCATTGGAAGTTTCATAAGTTTTTGCATAGCCTCAAGCATTTTAGGATCCATTGGTGGCATCTGTCCACCCTGTGGAATTTGCTGCATACCACTCATCTGCTGCTGCATACTTAAAACTAAATTCCTTTGAACCTTACCCATTTGCAAAGTTATATTATCTACTGCAGCCTTTTGTCCACTTATAACACCCTGATGTAGTTGAATGGCTATACCCTTGTACATTTCATCTACTGCCTTCTTTTGTGCATCCGCCATATTATTTGCTATCTGCTCTACAGCCTTCTTTTGTCCATCCTGCATATTATTTATAATTTTATCGACAACTTCCTCTTGAACGTCACCCATCTTTTCATTTAACTGTTTTACTGCTTCATTTTGACCCTTTGACAATTCACTTAACATTTTACGAGCCATATAGGCATCCTGTAGTTTATTCAATGCCTTACTTGATATTTTAGGAGTAACTATAGTAAAAGTTGTACTTGCAATGGCTAATATAAGGACTATTATTAAATTTAGTCTGTGGGGTTTTAGATAGCCTAAAAGTCTTTTAAAGGTCCCCTTAAAATCCTTCGGCTTTTCCACAGGACGACCAAATCCCATCGGATCTCCTCTTCTTGCCCCCATTGGTTTATTCATTCCTCTATTTTGACTCATGCTATTTCCTCCTCCGATAGCTGTGATGAAACGATCTCTCTATATACATCACACTTCTCTAAAAGTTCTCTATGGGTTCCAATTCCAACAATCCTACCTTCATCTAAAACAATTATTCTATCTGCATCCATAATAGTTGCGACTCTTTGTGCTACGATAATTACTGTTGAATCCTTTGTTTCCTTTTTAAGTGCAGCCCTTAATTTTGCATCTGTTTTAAAATCAAGTGCTGAAAAGCTATCATCAAAGATGTATATTTCAGGCTTTCTAACAAGGGCACGGGCAATTGAAAGACGCTGCTTTTGTCCTCCAGATACATTCGTACCACCCTGTGAAATTTCGTGATTAAATCCACCATCCATATTTTCAATAAACTCAAGTGCCTGTGCCACCTCTGCTGCGTGCCTTATTTCTTCATCTGTTGCATCCTCTTTACCAAATCTTATATTATCTGCAATTGTTCCTGAGAAAAGGATGGCCTTTTGTGGAACAAATCCTATCTTATTTCTTAATGTTTCTTGACTCATCTCTCTTATATCAACACCATCAATTAAGATACTTCCGCTATCCACATCATAAAATCTTGGAATTAGATTTACCAATGTGGATTTACCCGAACCTGTACTTCCTATGATGGCTGTAACTTCCCCTGGGTTTGCTTTAAAGGAAATATTTTTAAGTGCAGGCTCTTCTGCACCTTCGTAGCTGAAGGTTACATTTCTAAATTCTAAATATCCCCTACCTGTAAATGTATCTACAGTTTTTTCTGCATCCTTTATCTCTGGCATTGTATCTAAAACTTCGTTTATTCTTGTTGCTGCTGCCTGTGCACGAGGTACCATTATGAACATCATTGCAAGCATTAGCATTGAAAACATAATCTGCATTGCATACTGAGTAAAGGCTGCAAGGGCACCTAAATCCATACTTCCCTTGCTTATACGTATTCCTCCAAACCATAGAATTGCAAGTGAAGTAAAGTTCATAACAAGCATAATAGAAGGCATCATAAAGGCCATTATTCTGTTTACTTTTATATACGTTTCTGTAAGGTCAACATTTGCCTCATCAAATCTTCTTCTCTCAAGTTCAACTGTATTGAAGGCCCTAATTACCCTAATTCCTGTTAGCTTTTCACGAAGCACAAGGTTTATCTTATCAATCTTTACTTGAACAAGCTTAAATAAAGGTATAACCTTTGATGCAATTGTTGCAACAACGATTGCAAGCACAGGTATTGCAACCGCAAGAACAAGTGTAAGCGGTCTATCCTTTCTTAGAGCTAAAATTAAACCGCCTATTGCCATAATAGGTGCACTTATCATCATACGCATAATCATTATTGTAACTGTTTGTATTTGTGTAATGTCATTTGTTGTTCTTGTAATTAATGTTGCAGTTCCAAACTTATCAAATTCATTAAGTGAGTAACTTTCGACTCTTTTGAAAACTTTGCTTCTTAATATTGTACCTAAATTTGCTGCAACCTTTGCTGATAAAAAGCTTGCAATAACAGAGCAGATAACTCCAACACCTGCTACTAAAAGCATAACTCCACCAATTTGAAGTATTCTCTTAGTATCTCCCTGCATAACTCCTTCGTTTATTATGTTTGACATAAGGGTTGGAAGATATAAATCCCCTAAGGATTGTAGTGTTACAAAGAAGAACACTCCAACAATCATTAGAGCATATGGTTTTAGAAACTTATAAAGTCTTAACACAGCCTATCATCTCCTAACAAATAAATTGTTTTTAAGTATAAATTTAATGGTTTCCTATCGATGCATAGTTATAAAATCACTTATCCTTTACCTTTTCTATGTTTTCTGCCATCTTTTCTAAAAGGGTTTTGAAAACCTCCTTTTCCTCCTCTGTGAAGTTTCCAAAGCAATGCTCATTTAAGTCAACCATAATATTTTTTAACTGCTCGCACTTTTCTCTTCCCTTTTCAGTCAAATAAACCCTTGATATTCTCTGATCCTCTACATCCTGCCTTCTTGTAACTAACCCTGCCTTTTCCATTCTATTTAGCATTACAGTAATTGTAGCAGGCTTTATGTGAAGTTTATCCGCAATCTCCCTTTGGCTCTGCCCATCATTTTTATATAGTGTAAAAAGTAGTGGCGGCTGGCCAGGGTATAGATCAAGTTTTTCAAGTATGTTATGTAGGTACTGGTGGTGTACCTTAATAACCTTTATGAAGGATTGATAAAGGCCTTCAATATTGCAAAAGTCCATTACAATTCTCCTTTCACCTTTGTATACATTATAAAATTATTTAGACGTCTAACAATTATTATAATAATAGTTAGACGTCTAACTGTCAAGAGAAATTTAACTGGCAGCCATATCACTTATAACTTATTATGTTTAGAATGTTTTATTTTGGCAAAAATCTATATGAGGTGAGTTGTATGTCAAATAGAGAAAGAGGATATTTTGAAGGTGCCATTCACCACGTATGGCAGAAGGGGAATAATAACGAATATATTTTCAAAGATCCAAAAGTAAAACAATTTTTTATAAAACAATTAAAAGAATATAAGAAGAAATTTAACTATAACCTATTTGCTTATGTAATAATGGATAATCATTACCACCTGTTAATACAAACATTTAATAACAATATAGGTGAAGTGATGTTTCACATTAACAATGTAACAAGTAAATTTATTAGAGACTATTTAGGCTATACTGGTCACATATTTAAAGGTAGATATAATAGTAAACTTGTTGAAACAGATGAATATTTCCTTTGGTTAATAAGATATATACATAGAAATCCTATTAGAGCAGGTATTTGTTCAAATGTAAGTAGTTATAAATGGAGTAGTCATTTTTTCTATGTAAAGGGATATTCAAATTTTGTAAACGTTACCTTTCCATTATCTTTACTTAACAGTAATAAAAGTAAATCTATTGAACTCTATTTAAATCTTATGAATATAAATGGCAATGAAAAAACACTAGATGATGACTTCAAATTTATAAGTAAAAACTTTAGTTTTTTTAAACCTGAAAATGTTCATGAAGATATAAAATTTGAAATCCCAAGGCGACCTTCTCTTCAAGAAATACTAGATTCATTTAAATTACCTGATGAAGATATTATATTATTAAAATCAGGAAGCCGAAGAAGAAATTTAACTCCTATCAAACTTGAACTTATTAAAAAGGCAATAAATGAAAAGTATACTCTAACAGAAATTGCTTCATTCCTTAACGTTAGTCAAACAGCTATTTCAAATATATTATATAGGTCAAGTAACAAATAAATTTAAGCCATATCACAAGTTATATGTGATATGGCTGCCAGTACTTTATCATTTTCCTATCTAAATCTATCTCTGCTTCTACTCCATAGGGTATTATACATCTTGGATATGCGTGTCCAAAGTTAACGTTATATAGGATAGGTAAATCCTTATTATCTATAACCTTATAAAAAACTTCTTTATACTCATCATAATAGGTTTCATCTTGTGGCTTTCCAACAATAATACCACTAATCACATCAAAAACACCTTTATTCTTTAATGCAAGAAGTTCCTTTTCAAAGAACTCTGGGTTTGGTTTTTCCTCACAGGTTTCAATAAACAATATTTTATCTTTCCATTCTTCTAAATTAGGGAATAACTCGTATTTATCGCATACTTCTTTATATGCATCTTTAGTCAATATATCATAGATACTTTCTAAACAACCTCCTAAAAATCTACCTCTTACCTTTCCTCTTCCCTGAAGCACCTCATATCCTCGTTT
The DNA here is from genome assembly GCF_900129265.1 of Caloramator proteoclasticus DSM 10124. Taxonomy (GTDB): domain Bacteria; phylum Bacillota; class Clostridia; order Clostridiales; family Caloramatoraceae; genus Thermobrachium; species Thermobrachium proteoclasticum. The sequence continues at coordinate 46,335 of NZ_FQVG01000014.1, forward strand.
TTCTGTATGCTTAGTTCTACTTATGCCTAATTGATTTTTAGAAAAATCCCTTCTTTCCTCATACCAAACATCACTTGACTCAATAATAAACTCATCTTTTTCTTCAAAATACTTCAAAAACTCCCTTTTAGTATATGGAAGCATTTCATTATCTAATTCGGCTATGTCTGTTAGAAAACTTGGGCCATAGAAGGTTACCAATCCTAATTTATAAAACATTAAATGGTTAATAGTAGTATCTGAAAACCCTGTAAAAATCTTCGGATTGTTTTTAACTGCATCAACAAACTCCCTGTCCCCTAAAAGATATGGCAAAGTCTTATATGTATCTTCTCCTCCAATTGAACAGATAATCCCCTTTATTGTATCATCACAAAAGGCCTGCTTTAAATCCTTTGCTCTATCTTCAGGGTGATTTTTAACATATTCAATCCCCTTTAGAGAGTTTGGCATAAAGATAGGCTCTAATCCAAACTCCTTTAATCTTTTAACTCCTAATTCAAGCTGATGTCTTGCAAAATCTTCTCCTAATACACCGCTTGATAAACTTACAATTGCTACTTTATCTCCCCTTTTTAATGGCTTTGGTTTTAACATATTCATACCCCCAATTGAATCTATTGAAATTTAATATTTAAGATACCATATTAACCATATTTTAGCAAGTATTAAATTGATATGTCAGAGATTTCGCATCTAATTTCCAGTAAAGCTTTTTTCTTTATAGGAAATTAGATTTTTTCTATTTTATTGAAATTTTGGAAGGGAAAAAGGCCGTAGGCCATGTATATAGATACACCTTCCCCCTCCCCATCATAATGAAAAGCTGTATTTCCAATTTTATTATCGACTATGCGGTGTTAAAAATTGGATTAATCCAATTCATAATTATCAACATTTCATCTTTCAAATCTTCTATTATATTTATCTGCAAAAGCCTTTTTTCT
>NZ_FQVG01000076.1 GCF_900129265.1 Caloramator proteoclasticus DSM 10124
AGTCCGTTTACGTTACCACCAATGACAAAAGCAGCTGCATATGATGGACTATGGAATAAGATATTTTCTTGAAGTATTCCATTTTCATCTATTTTGGCTTTTTGCCTGCGTTCTTTAATACCAGGCGGAATACTTTCAGAATCTATCGTTTCAATATGACTACCTTGTAAAACTACAAAACCTTCGTTTGTTCGCTTACAACTTGCCTCGATAATTTTGCCACTTTTTCGACTTTTTCGTTTTAGAAAGAGTAGCAATTCTTCAGGAGTCTCAACATTAATTGTTATTTTAGGCTTATCTATGAGGGGTTCAAATAATTTGTGACCAAGAGCACCCATAACAATTTTGGCATAATCAATGAATTCTTCAAGTTCACTTTCCTTTTCTTCAGTTATATTACCTTGAGTGGGTTCAATTTCGTTTTTAAGAATATAGCGATTTGCTTCTTTAGCAAGAGTGCAAAATCGATTTTCAAGATAGCTTATCTCTGTAGGGCCAAATGAATTATTAGATGTAGTAAATACAACAGCCTCTGTCCAATAATCCTTGTCAGGATTACGTTTATGTTCTATCAATTTGAAGGATAAATTTGAACTAGCATCTGATGAATATGATATAGAATCAGAAAAGACAAAGGCACAAAGTGCAAAGTTTAAGGGTAAATTCTATTTAAGGGGTTAAGATGGAAATTATAGGTTTATTGTAGATGAGGATGGAGAAAGATGGAATGTACAATTATTAGAGGATGTTTTGATTTTGTACCTGATGAACCAGTATCAACAACGTAAAACATTATGTATATCTAATTAATCTGTAAATAAATGTTTGATATAATAAAGCATATAGATAGCAATTAGTTATTAGATAGTGTGAATTAAGACACTAAGAATAAATAACATATAAAGTTGAAATGAGGTGTAAGAATTGCTTGATTTTGAACTTGATGAGGAGGATTTTAAGATCAAATGTTATACAAATGTTAAATTGATATATGAAAAATTTAAGCATAAACAGCTTAAATTTGTAGCTGAATGCAAAGATAGTGATATTTGTATAGTAGATAGAAACTATGAATTTACGGAAGAAGATTCTAAGGGTAAGCTTAAGATAAATGTTGATGAATTAAGCAGTAGTGTAGATGCTTTTATAAGTCAAGATCATATTGAGGCTTACTTGGATATGATAGAAAAATATGAATCAGATGACTATGGTGTGGGAATGGCTGATTTTTATGACATTAAGTCAGTGACAAAAGGAAGTTTAATTGAGTATATAAAAATAAATTTAAATAGCGATGATAAAGCTGAAGATATTGAAAAGTTCAAAAAAAGTTTTAAAGCATCAGAGTTTGAAGTAGGGGTAATACTATTTGTTTCTATAAAAGATTTAAATAGGTTATCTAATTTTTCAAATGTTTTACAAAGTATCTATCCTAATATGGATGCTGTTATTATGACACCAGCTCAAAATGTAAATTATACGGATAAGTATGCAGAAGTATTTGTGTTTAAAAAATAAGGGTTTTCGTCAATTGTTGGGGCGGGTATTCCTTAGAATACCAATCCTGTACTATAATTTTATTAAATAAAACCTTGTATCAACATCATCGTCATTAGACATATTGAACAACACATTGATACGATAGATAGAAGCTCTGAGAAATCAGGGCTTCTTTGCTTTTTTGAATGGCAGCCATATCACATATAACTTATGAGTGAAATAAAAAAAGATAAATTGCATATTGATATGTATATAAGTTGAAAAAAATAATTAAATATAATAATATAAGGATAAAAGAGATAATTTGTAATCAATATAAAATTGGTGTAATACAGAAAAATTAGTAGGTGAAAATATGAAGATACAAAATCCCCACGATAAATTTTTCAAAGAAACCTTTTCAGACATAGAGGTAGCAAAGGACTTTATAATAAACTATCTGCCACAGGAAATGGTAGAACTAATAGATTTAGAAACATTAGTATTACAAAAGGACAGTTTTATAAACGAAAAGCTACAAGAAGTATACTCAGATATGCTATTTAAGGTAAATATAAATAAAAGAGAAGGATATATATATTTTCTATTTGAACATAAAAGTTATGTAAGTAAACAAACAGCCCTGCAGCTATTGAGATATATGGTAGAGATATGGGAGATGAACATAAAGAAGGAGGGATTAGGTAAATTACCAATAATAATTCCTCTTGTAGTATATCACGGAAGTGAAAAATGGAACATAAGAAATGATTTAGGAACAATAATAGAAGGATATGATGAATTAACAGAAGAAATAAAAAGATATATACCAAACTTTGAATATCTTCTATATGACATATCAAGATATAAAGATGAAGACATAAAGGGACAAGTACAGTTAAGAATAATGTTATCAATATTAAGAGATATATTTTCAGATGATGTAAATAGGATGAAAAAAACGATATTAAATGCAGCAAGATATTTAGTAGAACTTGAGGATAAACAAACGGCACTTCATTATTTTGAGACATATATGAGATATATATTTAGTTCATATCAAGAAATAACAGAAAATGATTTTAGGGAAATAACAAAGGATATAGAGAAAATATTTATAGAGGGGAGTGAGTATGCTATGACATTGGCAGAAATGTTTAGACGAGAAGGTATGGAGAAAGGTATAGAAAAAGGTATAGAAAAAGGTATAGAAAAAGGGGAAACTATGGCATTAACAAAAACAGCAATAAAGTTATTGACTAAAAGATTTGGGATAATATCTGATGATTTAAAAAAGAAATTACAAGAATTAGATGTAGCTACATTGGAAATTATAGTTGAAGATATATTAGATATGCAAAGCATAGATGAAATAAATAAATATTTGAAGAAATAATTTGAAATAAAATATATTTTGAAAAAGAAAACATTCACAGTTTTAGCGGGGATGGTGAGCTTATGCTAACTATTTCCGCTTTATTTGCACAAGAGGAAAGTAGGTCAGTAAGTGGAAACTTGTGTTGGATAATATTGAAAATGAAATAAAGAAGGCATTTGTTAAGGTGTTTAATGGGGTTACAAATAATAAGAAAGAAATTTTATGGGGGGTATGAGGAAGTTGTAAAGGAACTTAGTTGCACTGAAGATTTAGATGAAACAATTGATTTTTTTATTTTAGAGGCTTTATAATATGTATATAAACTTAAATAATAGGGAGGTTTGTTTATGAAAGTAGGAAGAAATGATCCTTGTCCTTGTGGTAGTGGTAAGAAATACAAAAAGTGTTGTATAGATAAAATAAACCCAGAAGTGAGCTTTAATAATTTTAGAAATTTTCTTTTAGAATTATGGTCTTATGAAGAAGTAAAAGAAATGAGTAATGAAGAAATAATAGAAAAATTACAAAGTATAGGAATAATGTTTAATAAAGAAATATTTTTAAAAGATATAGAAAGATATTATTCTGCAGAGCAAATATCTGAAAATTGGTTTAATACTTATAATGTGACAGCTAAAGGAAGAGATGAAGATTTTCCTTTTTATGCAGCTTGGGTATTATGGGAAAGGTTTGCTCCAGAAAATGCTTTATCCATAGAGCAAATGGCAGATTTGATTGAAGAAGGATATCAGTATTTAGATGATAATAAATCAATTTTGGCATGCGATAAATGGCTAAAAGTTTGGGAAGGGATAAAATATAGAATAAGAACAGATTTTAACACTCTTGAATATTTGGATAAAGAGTATTGTGGAAGTTTTGACATAAGGGACTTTTGTCAAGAATTAGAGAGTGAGTTATATAATGCAGGAATTGATGAGCCAAAATATTTTGAAATCAGAATCAAATATTGTAAAGAATTTCTACACTATTTTAGGAATGAAAATGAGGAATTAATTCATCAGATGAGGAGAGCGATAATTGAGTCTTTAGTTAGATTAAATAAATTAGAAGAAGCGAAAATTGAGTGTGAAAAATTAATATTAGATTTTCCTAAGAATCCTTGGAGTTATATTGCTTATGGTGATGTATATTGTTTGTATGAAAACGATATATATGATGCTGTTAAAGCGAAAGAATTCTACCAAAAAGGACTTTCTATAGCCACAGGGAATGAAGAGAAAGAAATTATTAAGGAAAGATTAAAAAATTTAGGTTAATATAATTTTTAATTAAGATACTGAGGATTTAGTATGGAAGTAATTTTTATGTATTAAAAATTGGCTCTTTATAAATAGTTGGGGCTGGATATTCGATTAGAATGGCCGTCCTTAATTTTTTAAGAGTGATTTTAGAAAGTTAAGTTAGATTGGGGGAGTATTCTAAATTTGAACAACAGATACTTAGAAGCCTTGAGAAATCAGGGCTTTTTGTTTTGTAGTGTAAATATACTTGGAGGCGATGGGGGTTGAATAAAAACATATCACAAAAAAAAGGAAAGTAAGTGGAAATGAAGAATAAATTAAATAAGACATAATTTTATCTCTCCTTAGGAGGCATTATGTTTTTTTTATATATAAGATAAATCAAAGGGGAGATGAAATTCAAATATCTTATAACTTAACAAAACTATTAATTTTTTTTAGGAGTGGTGTTATGATTAGACAACTCTTTGAAATCGATAGAAAAATAGTGGAGAAATATTTAAAAAGAAATTACATCGAAACTACATTTTTGATAGGCAATATAAAGTATTTTGGAATTGACAATAACAAGGAATTAAGAAGATGTGGGGATTATTATGGATATTTTCAAAAAGGCGAATTGAAGGGCATAATACCATTTTATAACTTAGGAAGTTGTATTCCTCATTATGAGAGTGAAGGAGCTATTTCTTATTTTGTAGAGATAATGAAAGAGAGGGACTTTAAATATCTTCTTGGCATTAGAAGAATTATTGAGCCTTTGTATGAAAACTTGAAGAATGTTAAATCTATCGCAAATGTTAGTGATGATGCATATTATATCAATAAAAATTTAAAAGAATTTCAATGTAAAGATATTGAGATACAAAATTATTATGAGCTTGATTTAGATATAGCTGCTGAATTCTTAGTGGAGGCAAGCCAAATAGGTTTTGGAAGAGATGATGCATCGATAGAAGAAGCTAAAAAAACTTTAGTCCAAATGCCTGTTGATGAGGACTATTTGTTTGCCATTAAGGGTGGTAAGATAGTTGCAACGGCATGTATTCAAACTACAACAGATGAAATTTCACAAATTGGCGGGGTTTATACAACACCTATAGAAAGAGGGAGGGGATATTGCAAGGCAATAGTTTCTAAGCTTTGTAGAATAATTATCGAAAGGGGTAAAATTCCAACGCTAATGGTTAGAAAGGATAATACCCCAGCATTAAAAGCCTATGAAGCCTTAGGATTTGAGTTTTACGATGATTACATGATAATTGAATTGTAGTTGGTAGTGTAAAAAGTTTATGAAAAACTAGCTAAATGGAATAAATTAACAACAGAATGATATAGTAATGGAAGTTTCCCCTGTCAAACGTAATCAAAATTTTAATTTAGTTTTAGAAGAAGGCGAAGGGAATGGATATAAAGGATTTAAGAAGTCTGATTTAAGATATATTTTTGAGATAACTCAATTAATTTCTGCCACTTAGCTGGCATTGTAGAATATTTTTCAAGTTCAGGAATAATAGCAGGGACTCTCTTTTCAAGGGCACTCTGAGGTCTCAAGAAATTAAAGTATGTAACGAAGGCAACAGAACTATCGCCAGAAGAATAACCTGTTGCAGGCTTGTAGTTAGCTTTAAATGTTCTATTGAGCTTTTCGATAATTTGTTTAAGAGGTCTAAATTCTTTAGACACGAGGTCATTGTTACTAAGTCCAATAACTTGAGTGACATCAAAGTTTATACCATGACCAGCAAAGAAATGTTGAGCCAGCAAATAAATAGGATTACCATCAGTAATGATTCTAAGATTATCAGGAGTAGATTTAAGTTTAATAAGGATATCGTTAATAGCTTTAATGGCTGAGATGGTATCACAAATAGGAGAAACTCTATACGAGAGAATAATCTTTTTAACAGCATCAAACATAAAGAAAACATAGTGCCATCTGTCATTAACTTTGATGTGAGTTTCATCGCCAGAGAATGAATCAGAAAGCTGCTAATCATAATTATTAATAAAAGGCTTAACAAGCAAAGAAACAGAATTCACATAATTTAAAACAGTTAGGTTAGATATATTAACGCCATAGACATCTTTGAGTAGAGCGGCAGTTTTTCTTGTTGAAAGGCCATAATTAACGTAATAAGTAAGAACAAGACCGAGAATATTACGTTTTGCAATAATTAAATACAAAAAGTTAAAAAAATAATTTCAACATCCATATTACCATAAATGTTATTAATTGTATTTTATTAAAGAGTTCTGTAACCTATAGCTCGGTCCATTGAATATAAGTAAATGACTTTGATGAACCATTTTAAACGGCAAGTACTTTTGGAGAAATATCGCAAATTTCTTATACTGAAATTTTTCCATTTAATCATTAAATAAAGACTTCCTATTTTCCAACCTGTAACCAACAAGTACTAAGTTAATAGATAGCAATCTAATCCTTTTGTAAAATTGAGAAAACATTTAATTGGGCAGAGGAGAAAGAATAGATTATATTATTGTGTTAGTAGTATAAAAAGTTTGAGTTATATAATGATATAAAATAGTAATTTTAGTCTTGTATCAACATCATCGTCTAAAGACATATTTGAACAACACAATGATACGATAGATAGAAGCCTTGAGAAATCAGGGCTTTTTTGTTTTTTTGATAGCAACTATATAACATTCACTTTAGGATAAAAGACATGATGAAACTATTGAATACAATTATGGTAATTTATTTATTAAGGTCTTTATTAAAGCTTATGGCTGATGTTTGGTTAAAAAGCTGTCATTTTTGGTGTAGGCAAACATCAGGTGATGCAAAAATAGATATTGCTAATTTTAAGGAATTTTTTAAAAATATTCTACTGTGACCTCCTTTCCAAGGCATTTTAAATATCCAGCCATAGTATCAACAAGCTTTAATTTTAATCCTAAATCGAGAGGAAATTCAGGATTTTGATGGGCAGGATTAATGGCTCTTCCAACAAAAAAATGTATATTAGTAGCCTCTTCTATCAGCATCTTAGATAGTCTTGAAGAACCATCATATTTATTGAGATAAAATAAATCTGTTAAAGTATCCTTAGATGAAATATACCTTTTTACATATTCCACAGCTTTGCTCATTGTAAGTACCCCTTCGCAGGCTAAATCTATACCATCAATTTCCGCTGTAGGAGGAATTGAAGGATTAATGTAGTTTAAATTAACCTTTAGCTCTTTGTTTAAAACCCTACAGACTATCTGAGATGTAGTACCTCCGCATACAACCTTTTTCCCAACGCTATTTATAAACTTTTTAATAACATATTCATCAAGCTCCTTATCAACAGGAGGCCCTATTAATACGTTAACGTTTTGAGGCTTTCTAATTTTTACAACAACAACTGTTGTATCATCTCCAGGTTTTTGCCCATAAAGATTATCACAGATGTTAACTAACAACCTTGCAAAGTTTTTAGCAGGTAGTTCTTTTTTATATGTTCTTTCTGTATAATCTTTAATATTTTCCCACTGCCATCCCAAGTTCAGTGTCTGCCCTATTCCTGCATGAACTGCTCCATCGCTCATCATAATAAATGTATCATCTAAATCTATCAGAAGTTTCGCAGATTAAAAAATAAATAGGGCGTAGCCCCTTGATATGTAATGGTTTAGATGAATAATAATTGAAATATGTAAATTCCGATTTTTACTGGAAAAAATTTAGGGTTTAAAAATGAAAACATCCTTTCTATAATGAATTTTGCTACAAACCTAATAGAAAGGATGTTTTGAGATGAACAAGCGTTATTTAAAACAAATGCTCACCTACTTCTCTAAGGTATACCATCTTGGAGAAAAAATCAAGGGGTTAAAAGATGGAAGAATAAATCCTCAAATTGAAACTTCAACTATTTCATTTATAGTTCTGTTCACATTTATCTGTAGACTTAAAAGT
>NZ_FQVG01000067.1 GCF_900129265.1 Caloramator proteoclasticus DSM 10124
CACTGGTTTCTGGGTTCGCTCTTGTAGTTTGTTTTGTTATTTCCTTATAGTTCTTTATATTATCCCTATAATCATCTTTATAAACAAAATCCTTTCCTGTATTGTATGGAGGGTCTATATATATCATTTTTATTTTTCCAAAATAAGATTTTTGAAGTAGTTTTAAAACTTCAAGGTTATCCCCTTCTATATACAAATTTTGAGTTTTATCAAAGTCCTTACTACTTTCTCCATCAGGCAAAAGCGTTCCAAGTGATGGTGTTTGTGCTATCTTTATTGCCTCTGTTTTTCCATTCCATGTAAACTCATATCTTTCATTTACCTTTTCTATGTTTTCACCTAAAAGCAACCTCAATCTTTCAAAGTCAACCTTGCCTTCCCTTATAACTTCAGGAAATATCTTTTGTAGTTCCTTTATGTTTTTCTCCTTTATATCCATACTGTATCCATCCATTTTATTCATCTTCTCCACCTCTTCATAGCTTTTGTTTTAATTCATCTATTTTACTTTTTATCTTTACAGCCTCCATGTTCAATTGTGCTTTCTTGTTAAATTGAGTTTCCTTTTTTATTTGTTTTGTTATTTTGGCAAGTTCATTATTTAATCTTTCATATTCTTCTATTAATTGTTTTCTAATTCTCCTTTTTTCCTCATCTTGTTCAATTTCATATTTACCTAACAAATTGCTTTTTTTGTATAAATAAACAGCTTCATCAATAAAACTATAAAAATCATAGAAATCACTAAATGGAAGATTATTTATTTTAATTGATTCTAAAAATTTTTTATCTACTTCATTTATTTTATCTATAGGAATAAACCCTGTTAAGTTAATTTCACCACAAATAGCCTTTTCTTTATCTAATTTATTTATTCTCTTGTGTGCTGTTGATATACAAATTTCATTTCCATATTCAAAAAATATTATAGTTGGATTAGGAAATGATTTTTGAAGTATTTGTGCTATTTTGTCAACATTGTTTATGTTTTTTAAATAAACCCTTAAAATTACAACTGCTTGATATATCTTATCCTCATCTTGATAAGAACTTATGTTTATAGTTTTTGAATTTAAAAGATACTCTATCTGCATTTTTTCAATTCCGTCAATAATAATTTTCTTTTCTACTGCTGAAATTTCTGCATTTTCATATAATGCCTTTTTATCAATTTTAGTACCTACTGATACAAGTCTATCCCTATAACCTAATAATTGAAATATATCCCCCATGTTATCACCTTATTACTAAAAATGTTATTATTTCAAAATCGTCTATATCTATTTTTGTGCTTCCTAATATGTTTTCCAAATTACCTATTTGGAATATACTTAAAGTTGTATATTCTTCAACCTTACCCTTTATATCTTCTGTTGCTTTTCTTAAAAGTTCATAATACTTGTCCATATTTTTACAGTATTTAGTATCTTTATTAAATTCATCAACTAATTCTTTATAGACTTCCTTTTTACCCAAACATAATGAACGATATATATCCAGTATTTTTTTTACATTTGTATGGGTATATAATATTTCTCCATCTTCTTTAACATATATTAAATAATATGGATAAAGAGGATTTTTAAGATTTTCATTATTTTCAACTTTATTTTGCTTTAAACAGAATATTACTCCTCTTTCAATCTCTTGCTCTAAATTAATATTCTCATTTTTAACAACTGCATAAATACCCTTGGGTGCATTTTCTATATCTTTATTATAAATTTCAAGATAATTTAATAAATCCATTCTAAAATCATCAAGTGTAAAATCGGTAAGTGAAATATTTCCTGATATATCTTCTAAGTCAATTACTTCGTTTTGAAGACTTAAAAGCTGTTTTCTTCTATATTCTAAATCCTTCATTTCATTTACTTTTTCATCTATTAAATTTTCTTCACCTGTTGCAGATACATCCATCATAACCATTCTTTCCTTTACTCTATCTATTAAGTTTATATATTCATCAAGTTCAATTGACGGCCAGAAATTAACAAGCTGTATCCTTTCATTTTTACTCCCTATTCTATCTATTCTACCAAACCTTTGTATTATTCTAACAGGATTCCAGTGTATATCATAATTTATAAGGAAGTCGCAGTCTTGAAGGTTTTGTCCCTCTGATATACAATCTGTTGCAATTAATATATCTATCTCTTCTTGAATATCCTTATATAATCTACTTCTTTCTTTAGATATTGGTGAAAAATTTAAAAGAATACTGTTAAAGTCTATTTTGTTTAATCTCATAGTAGTTTTAGGATTACCTGAACCTGTTACCAGTGCAGAATGAATATTAAACTTTTCTCTTGCCCATTTGTTTATGTTCTCATAAATATATTCTGCTGTATCTGCAAACGCTGTAAATACAATAACCTTTTTATTTCCTTCATTTATTGGATTATTTATTTTATCTTCTATTACACTTTTTAATCTTTGAAGCTTTTTATCCCTTTGCGGAGTAATCATATCCGCTTTTTTTAATAGTTCCTCTAATATTTGTTTGTCAAATAAAAGGTCCTGCCTCCACTTTATCAAATCCATATCGTGCAGTAAAATCTTTACATTATCTCCTACAAATAATTCTTCATATTCTTCACTTATCTCATTTATGTCATCAAAATTATATGTTACATTTTGATATCCTAAATCAATTTTATTTAATGTTGAATCTATATTTTCAATTATACTTCTTATAGTTTTTGAAAATGAATATACTGAGCTTTCCAAACGTTTAAACAAACTTGATTTCATTAAATAGATTAAACTATTTTCTCTATCTGTCTGCTTAAATACACTCTTTCCTCCTCTTACAACAGTATCGTACCTTTTGTTGTAATACTCTCTTCTATGAGGAAGTATATATTTCATTGGTGAATAGACAGATAGTTTAAGTCGTAAAATTTCGTTGTTTATTTTATCTATACTTGGAAATTGGTTTAAAACATCTACTTCTTCTTTAAAATTTATAGGTTTATTTCTTATAGGAAATTTACCTATCTCCTTTACATTATAATATTTCTCAATATGCTTTCTAGACCTTGCTATTGTCAATGTATCAAGTAGTTTAAAATAATCCCAATTTAGCATTTCAAGTAATCTTTCTGTAGTTCTTTCGTGTTCTTCTAAACTTGACCACTTGTTAAACTGAGATTGTGCCTTTTGAAGTGTTTTGTTTATGCTTTGAATGTTAGCTGTTTCTAAAAGTGCATCATCTTTTCCTTCTGTTATAAAGGCTATTTGATTTTTTAAATCCTGAAGTCTGTTATTTACAGGTGTAGCTGAAAGCATTAAAACCTTTGTTTTTATCCCTGATTTTATAATATCCCGCATTAATTTTTCATACCTTGTTTTTCTGTCATTTCTTGCTTCATTATTTCTAAAATTATGGGATTCATCTATTACAACTAAATCATAGTTACCCCAGTTTATGTATTCTAAATCTATATTCCCACTTTTACCTGTTTTTCTTGATAAGTCAGTATGATTTAATAAATCAAATGAAAATCTGTCCTCTAAAAGAATATTTCTTTTATCATTTTCTCTATAAATTGCCCAGTTATCCCTTAATTTTTTAGGAGTTAACACTAAAACTCTATAATTTTTTAATTCATAGTATTTTATTACTGCAAGTGCTTCAAATGTCTTTCCTAATCCTACACTATCAGCTATTATACATCCACCGTATGTTTCTATTTTATTTATTGCACCTAAAACTGCATCCTTTTGAAAATTGTATAGTTTTTTCCATATAAGTGTATCCTTAAACCCTGTCCTTGCTTGTATTTTTTCCATTCTTTCATTATCTTCAAGGAATTCTCTAAAAATATTGTATAGGGTTACAAAGTATATAAACTCTGGAGTATAATCTTTATATAAAAGCTCAACTTTATTTAATATTTCACCTTTTATATCCTTTAATAGTTTATTGTTATTCCATATCCCTTCAAACCACTTAATATAATCATTAACCTTATTTTCCTCTTCTAAAACAGCTGATATATGTGTATTTAAGGTGCCATTAACTCCTAATGCAGTTGTTGTAAATGGAACTCCGCCTATTATTACAACATTCTTATCATTTCTTGTAATGTGATATAAGCTCCCATCAATGTTACATTCTTTTATTGACTTTAATTCCACTTTCTTTTGAACCCATTTAGCAAATTCCCGTGCAATATATGGTGTATTTAACTTGTTTCTATATATGTATTCTTCTTCTGTACCAAACAACTTAGCCTCATTTATTTTTATCTTATCTTTTAGCAGTTTATTTTCAGCTTTAATAAATGCAGGTTGAGTAAATATAAATCTTAGATTATCTATTTTTTCAAGCTCATCCTTTAACTCATAATAAGCGTATATAGAAAAAAAAGCTGCCGCTATAGATAATTTTGAGTTTTCTTCAATGTTATTTTTCAACACATCTTTAACTAATCCATATTGTTTATTATCAATTATGTTATTCTTCATCCAAATCCCCACTTTTGTTTAAAATATTACAAATTTATAATAACATAATTAATTTTCTAATTAAATATTTTCTTGATAGTTATCCAAGTAATATTTGTAATTAAAACCATTTAATTATGTATGCTCCTTTAAGTAGCTCTTAAAAATATTCACAATTATGTATTTTTCATATTTATGAATATTTTTTACAATTCTACACACCCTAATATCAACAAAATTTTTGGAGGTGAGATTTTGCAAAATAAAATTTACTTAAGTGCATCCAGCATAAATATTTTTAAAACCTGTAAAAGAAGGTACAAGTACAAATATATCGATAAACTCAACAAAGATACAAAATTAGAGAGCAAATTTATATCCTTTGGTCAAAGTATTCATAAGGCTATCGCAGATTTTAATTCAATACAAAATAAAGAATTTAAAACACTACAAATACTACAAAATTTACTCAGAAAAAATTGGAATAGAGAGGGATATGAAGGTATAGATGAGGAAAGAGAATTTGGTTTAAAGGGACTTAAAATGCTTGAGGAATATTTTTATAATCCTCAAGATATAGCAACTGAAAATTTACTTATCGAAAATACTATAAAGGAATATAGGAACAACAACATTATTCTTATTGGTAAAATTGATAGAGCTATTATCAATTTAAATAATGAAATTGAAATTATCGACTATAAAACAGGTAACACAATAGAGTTTGGAGGTGATTTTGTTTTAGACCCTCAAATTGCAATCTATACAGAGCTTTTTAAAAACAATTTTAATAAAGTACCAGATTACGTCAGTTTTTATTACCTTGCCCATAACAAAAAGGTTCAAATAAAAATTGAGCCTCAACATATAAACCTTATATCTGAATTTTTAAATGACACAACAAATGACATAATCACAGAGAAAGAATTACCCTGTAATGTGTCTGAAAGCTGTGAATACACATGTGAGTTTTGTGATATATGTGATAAGTCTTATAACATTGATGAAAAACTACTTGATGAGCTGAAAACAAATATATTTAATACTAATCGAAAGTCAATATAAAGAAATTAAAACCACAATTACTTCCTTAAACCAAAAGTTAGACTCCCATTTAAATAATCATAAAGAACAAATAGAAAACTTTATACAAATCTACAGTAGCCAAACTGTTAAGACAACCTTAAACCTCAACAAAGAAATTAAAGATGAAATAGAGAAACTCATTGGTACCCGATATGAAATAAAGAAAAATGATTCTAAGCTTATTAATACTGCTCTTCTTATTGCATTAAGTACTATAAAGAATAAGATAAAGTAAGGGAACTTTGATAGTTCCCTTTGTTAATAACTGTTATTTCTATAAAGTAGGTATATACTTCTTAGTGTGTTTAGGAGACTGTAACATGTGGTGCTGTTCCATCAACAATTGCAATGTTTAAATCGTTTATTACTATGCCATCTAAAGAATCCATATCTGCAGAGCAGTAAACATAATCAACATCAAATCCCTTTAATTCAAGTTCATTTCCTATTTTATGCATAAAACTTGACTTACCACACCCAGGTCCACCCTTTATAATGTATATTTTATCCCTTCCCTTAAGTACATAATCAAAATAGGATACAAATCCTGCTGAAGTATTTGCGGAAGCAAAATATTTTTTGCCCATATAGTCCTCCAAATAATATTCTTCAATAAATTATTATATGAAAGGAGGCACCAATTGGTGCCTCCTTTCATATAATGTTTCTTATTTTTAATCAAATCAATTTATCCATTACTCAAAATACTTATATAATTCATCCATACTTGTAAAATCTAATGCATCATCAAAAAGCAACTCTAATGTAAATACATCTAAATTTTCTATTTTATTTTTTATATCTTGAGATATAATTCCATACTTCTTAGTAAGAAGTTTTATAATAGACTTAATTAAAGCTTCTTTTTTGCCTTCTTTAATACCCTTTTCTATTCCTTTTTCTATTCCCTTTTCTATTCCCTTCTCCATACCTTCTTGTCTAAATATATCTGCTAAAGTCATAATTTTCTCACTCCCTTCAATAAATGTTTTTTCAATCTCCTTAGCTATATTTTCAAAATCACTTCTTGTCATATCCTGATATGAACTGAATATGTATCTCATATATGTTTCAAAATATTGTATTCCTGTTTGTTTATCCTCAAGTTCTGATAAATATCTTGCAGCATTTATTATTGTTTTATATATTTTTAATACATCATCCGAAAATATATCTCTTAGTATTGACAAGATTATCCTTAGTTGTACTTGCCCCTTTATGTCTTCATCTTTATATCTGGATATATCAAACAATAAATATTCAAAATTAGGTATAAATTTTTTTACATTTTCATTTAAACTATTATACCCTTCTATAATCTCTGCTAAACTTGTTTTTATTGTCCATTTTTCTCTTCCATGGTATATTACAAGAGGTATTATTATTGGTAATTTACCTAATCCTTCATTTTTAATATTCATCTCCCATATCTCTACCATATATTTTAGAAGTTGTAGAGCTGTTTGTTTGCTTACATAACTTTTATGTTCAAAAAGAAAATAGATATATCCTTCATTATTGTTTATATTTACTTTAAAAAGCATATCTGAATATACTTCCTGTAGCTTTTCATTTATAAAACTATCTTTCTGTAATACAAGAGTATCTAAATCTATTATTGCAATTAGTTCCTGTGGAACATAATTTAATATAAAGTCCTTTGCAATTTCAATATTTGAAAATGTTTCTTTAAAAAATTTATCATGAGGATTTTGTATCTTCATCTATTTCACCTACTATGTTCTTTTCTTATTAATATATTATTATACTTTTTGTATATATTCAACTTGAATATAATAAGTGATTTAATAAAATTTATGTTTTTTATTATCTTGTTATTATGATTATCGAAAATAAATATTTCTGATGTTTCTCAAACAAGGCTCCTTCTCCTTGTAAAAAGTATAAAAAATCCTATAAACCCTATTATACCACTTATTATAAACACATTATTTGCACCAAAGTATTTTGCTAATGTCCCTGCATAGATACTTCCTAATGGTGTCAATCCTCCAAATACTAATGAATATACACTCATTATTCTTCCCCTCATATCATCAGGAGAATTGAACTGTAATATACTATTTGATGTTGTATTGAAAAGTATCATAAACAATCCTAATAAAATTAAAATCAAAATAGATAAATTATAGCTTTTTATAAACCCTATAACAATTAAAAAAACAGAAAGGCCAAAAGAACCACAAAGCTGGAAATATAGAGTTCTTTGTCTACTACCCCTCGTTGCTACAAAAATAGCTCCAATTAGAGCACCAAAACCTACAGATGACAGGAGTATTCCATATGCCTTTTCCTCCATCATTAAATAATCTTTTGTGTATATAGGAATTAATACATTAAAATTCATACAAAAGGTTGGTATTATCACAAGAGAAATCATAGTATAGAAAAGCTTTGGATTAGTTTTTATATATTTGAGACCCTCCTTAATTTCCTTCTTAGGATCTTTTATTTTTTCCCTTGATGGAATATCCTTCATTTTCATCATAAAAAGTCCTATTATAACTGCTATAAAACTTACTGCATTTAATAAAAAACACCATTTTACACCCAAATCTGCCATCACCTTTCCTGCAACAGCAGGCCCAATTAATCTTGCTGAATTGAAGGCAGCTGAATTTAAGGCTATGGCATTTAAAAGATGTTTTTTCCCTTCTACAAGCTCAACAACAAAGGATTGTCGTGTTGGATTATCAAGTGCTTGTACTGTTCCTACAAAAAATAATAATATTAATATAACAGGATAACTTAAAAGATTAAAATAAATTAATACAAAAAAAATCAATGCAATAATAAGAAGCATCAATTGTGTAAATATCAATATTTTTCTTTTAGGATAACGTTCTATAATAAGACCTGCAAATAATGAAAAAACAAATAAAGGTGTAAACTGAACTGCTGTCATAAGACCAGATAAAAATCCATCTCGTGTCATAGCATAAACCAGCCAATTTAATGCTGCATTCTGCATCCAAGTACCTATTAAAGAAATACATTGTCCAATCCAAAACAACTTATAATTGCGATGTGTAAATGCTGGAAAATATTCTCGTATAAAACTACCCAAATCCCTCATCCCCTCTATGTAAAATATAATTTCGTAATATTACTGTAACATTTTTAGTTAAAAGATGCTATCTAATTATTGAATAATAAAAAGCCCTACGAATTATATTCAATAGGGCCTGTGAACTCCCCCCACTTATAGAAGTGGTGGCTTCGTGGTCAATACTCAAAGCGGAGCAAGTTACCCCACGCTCAAAGGGCTGTTCCGTCCCCAGATATACCATTTACATGGCTAATTTTAGCTTGGTTTTCGCTGTAATAATTGTAGCATTTTTTATATATTTTCGCAACATTCATCACACACTTACAGAAGTGGGCGACTTCTGTTGCTGTTTATGTTAAATAAACCAATCTTAAAATTGTTTTAATTTTATCAAGTCTTCACAATTATTTTGTATTTTAATAATAAAAATTTGCACTAATCAAGATCCATAACAGGTATATATTCGTCCTCTTGAGGAATTGTTATTATTCCTAATGAACCAATTTCTGTCTGATAATTATAGTATTCGAGGCTTTTAACTTTACCATCTATCTTTACAACATCAATCCAAAGATATCTATCTGCCTCATCTAACACAACCTTTGCATCATAAAGAGTATTTACTCTTCTATTATTTATTGCAATTATCTTATCTCCTGTCTCAATTCCCATTTTTTCAGCTGGTGAGTTTGGAACCACATCTAATATTTTTATTCCATCGTATGTGTTTTCCCATAATGAATCTAATGTTTTCTCTTTTTTTCTGTTTAATACTATTATAAACTCGTGAAAAACAGGAGAAAATATTGCTGCAATGTATTTAAATACATATATCTTCATTGATAGAACTACTAAAACAAATAATGTTATGCTAAATATAAATAAATTTAATGATGATTCTTTTACTTTTTGTTTTGGAAGCCTACTTATTGTAAAGTCACCATATCCAAGAATAGCAAATAATGGTGTCAAAGAAAACACTGCATCTTGTAAATCTTTAGGCATTCCGTCTGGTCTAATAAGAGGCCACCAATCTGGTGTTGGTATAGTATCCCCACTAACTGGTGTTAAAGATAATAGAATCAATATCATAAGGGGTATTATCCAAAACCTTGTTAATAGAAAACCTCCAACTATTTTATTATTCTTCCTAAAGAACATTGGTACAGGAAATCTTGCACCATCAAAATACATAAGAATAGATTCAACAAGATGTAATAGTGCAACAAGAATTAGAATTGCCGTTACATCAATATTCAGGAAACTTCTTAATATTGGAATTTGACTTATATTAACTATACCTCTTACATTTAAAAAGTTTAAAATAAGGCTTAATAAACTTATTATACCTCCAGAATAGGATAAACATATAAAATGAGAATCAAATAACATAACTAATAGCAAAGATAATATTATTATAAAAATTGCACCTTCAAGTCTACCAAAGGTTATTCCAAATACAGTTATTAATATACTAACAAACATACCACTTAAAATTCCTGCAAGAAGTGAAGATGCCATCATTTCCATCTTCTTATACTTTACTACTCCATATACATCCTTCTGTATTGATTCTAATCGCTTATATTGAAAAAATAAAATGAAAAACATTATCCAAAATATGGGTTCAAATATGAAGGATAATACAACCTGTGCATAGTTTCTTATAGCTTCCCATATAAGTCTTAATATCATAAAAACCCTCCAAAACTTGATTAGATTTTTAGCCCCCAAGTATTCTTGGGGGCCAATAAATTATTGCTTACTTCTTAAAACTTCTATTGCCTTTTGTATTTGAATATCTTCTTTATAGCTTAATTCTCTTTCTTTATCCTTTTCTGGTAAATCTAATACTATGTGTGGCTCAATTCCCTTTCCTTGTATACATTCACCTGATGGAGTATAATATCTTGCAATTGTAACCTTTAAACCTTCTTTGTTAGGAAGAGGTATAATATCTTGCACCAATCCCTTTCCAAAGGTTCTTGTACCTATGATTACACCCGCTTTAAAATCACGAACAGCCCCAGTTAAAATTTCAGATGCACTTGCTGAACCTCCATCAACAAGAAGAACAAGAGGAACATTAAGCTTATTAGAATCAGATTTCCACTCTTCTCTTTTACCTTGATTATCAATTGTATAAACAATAGTTCCTTCTCCAAGTATTCTGTCTGCTATCTTTGTGCACTGATCTAAAAGTCCTCCTGGGTTACCTCTAAGGTCAATAATTAGACCCTTTATTCCTTGATTTAATAATTTATCTAATGCATTATTAAATGCTTCTGATGTATTTTCATCAAATGTAGTTATTCTAATGTATCCAATATTATTCTCAATAACATCACTTTTTACAGATTTTATAATAATTTTGGCTCTTGTAAGTTCAAAATTTATTGTTCCTTTTCCCTCTCTATATATAGTCAATTTAACCTTTGTTCCTTCTGGTCCCTTCATCATTGAAGTTGCCTTATCCAACTCATTTCCCGATACATCTTGATCGTTAACCTTTATAATTATGTCCCCCGATAATATACCTGCTTTATATGCTGGTGTATCTTCTATTGGTGCAACAACAACTATTTTCCCATCCTTATTACCAACATATAATCCAACACCTGCATAGGAACCTTGAGTGTGGGTTAAAAGGTCTTCAAATTCCTTTTTATTCATAAATACAGTATAGGGATCGCCTATTCCATCTACCATTCCCTTTACAGCACCCTCAACAAGTTTATTTTCATCAATCTTATCTACATATCTTTGTTCAAGTATTGATTTTATTGACATCATCTTTCCAAACTGCTTTACAAAATCATATTCCTGTTTACTTACAATTTTTTTACCACCTATAAAAGGAATAGGAACAAAAATAAGTATTGATGCTGTAATTAAATTAGTAATTAAAATTAAAGAAATCGCCTTTTTAATTGAAATCTGCCTCTTACTCATCAAGAACACCTCAAATCTATTAACTTATATTATATTTTATTTTGTACACTATTACATTATATCATTAATTTTATTTTTTTCCATTTATTTTATCTCAAATTTAATAAAATTTTACTTTTATGCTCAATCATATCCCTTCATTTTTCTCTTTATTACATTATAATCATTAAACCTGAATTATTCATGGAATTTATTTAAAAGAGTTCTATAGCCCATATTAACTTAATTTTTTACTAAACTGCATTTCACTTAAAAAGTGAAATAAAAACATGAAAAAGAGGGCCCAAATTTGTTATAATATAGTTGCTAAACAAATACCAAACAAAGGGAGGGTTCTCAATGTTTAGTTTATATGATATTTGTTTAGAAAGCAATAGTAAAATACGATTAAATTTTGATGGTGGTGACTTATCTTCTGATACAGGATTGTTATTGCTTAAAGAATTTACTCATAAAATTGGCTTCGAAAATGTAATAAAAAGTTTATTTAAAACAAATGATT
>NZ_FQVG01000047.1 GCF_900129265.1 Caloramator proteoclasticus DSM 10124
CTTTAAGAGCTTTGGAAGATATTTTGCCTTCTGCTCCTCTGTACCATAGGTGTATATTGGCCAGCAGCATAGGGATGTGTGGGCAGATAGAATAACCGATGTTGTGGCACAAGCCTTTGCAAGCTCCTCCACCGCCATTATGTAGGTTATAAAATCGCCTCCTGCACCTCCAACTTCCCTTTCAAAGGGAATTCCCATCATACCAAGCTTTGCCATCTTCTTTACTGTTTCAATTGGAAACCTCTCGGTTTCATCAATCTCTGCTGCTATTGGTCTTACTTCATTTTCTACAAACTTTTCAAACATTTGTTTTGATAGCTGCTGTTCTCTTGTTAATGAAAAATCCATACCTGTTACCCCCTATCTGTTCTTAAACTTGTCTACTTTTCTCTTATCTAAAAAGGCTGCCATTGCATCCCTTTGGTCCTCAGTTAAAAAACAGTGTGAAAACAATTCTGTTTCATATTGAATACCTGTTTCAATATCAACTTCTATTCCTCTATTTATTGCAACTTTACACATTCTAACAGCAATTGGTGCATTTTTTGAGATTGAATTTGCCAAATCCATAACCTCATCCATCAAATTTTCCTGTGTCACCACCTTGTTAACCAATCCTATTTTTTCGGCCTCCTTTGCATCAATCATTCTGCCTGTATATATTAATTCCTTTGCCCTTGATGTCCCAACAATTCTTGCAAGCCTTTGTGTTCCTCCAAAACCTGGAGTTATTCCTAAAGTAACCTCTGGCTGTCCAAACTTAGCATTTTCTGATGCAATTCTAATATCACAACATAAACTTAATTCACATCCCCCACCTAATGCATAGCCATTGACTGCCGCAATAGTTGGTATCTCTAATTTTTCAATTTTTCTAAAAACACTATTCCCTAAAATAGAAAACTCCCTTGCCTCAAATACAGACATATTAGACATCTCTTTTATGTCAGCTCCTGCAACAAAGGCCTTATTTCCTTCACCTGTTATAACAAGAACGTAGATGTCCTTATCCCTTTTTACATCTTCAATAATACTATCAAGTTCAAGTAGAGTATTGGAATTTAATGCATTCAGGAATTTTGGACGAGAAATCTTTAGAACTGCAATATTGTCCCTTTTTTCAAAAGATATGTTCTCCATATTATCCCCCCATTGTTAAATCAATAACATTTTTATATTCCCCATATTTATTATAATATTTTCATAATTTTCTATCAACTTTAAGTTCACTATAATATAAAAGAGCACCTAAATTATGTGTAACTTCCTAATTAAAGCTACCATTTACACATAATTAGGTGCTCTATTTATTCTTCAATATTTGCTAAAAGCTCTTCCCATATCTCATAACACTTTTCTAATTCATCCTTTAAATTAATTATTTGTTGATTTATATCTCTTGTCATATTAGGATTTGTATAGACTTCCTCTTTGCAAAGTTCCTCTTCTAACTCAGCTATGTTTTTTTCTTTTTTCTCTATTTCTGCCTCTACTTTTTTAATTTCATTTTTTATATTTTTAATCTTATCCCTTTCCTGCTTTAACTTTTTCTTTTCCTTCTCTATTTGGGTTTTTGTTTTTCCTTCTTCATTAACTACTATTTCATCTTCCTTTGCATTCTTTTTAGCCATATAGTAATCGTAGTTTCCGAGATATTCAACAATACTGTTCTCCTCAAGCTCGCATATCTTTTGCACAACTTTATTTAGGAAATATCTATCGTGGGATATTACAAAAATAGTTCCGTCATATTCTAAAAGGGTATCCTCAAGTTCCTCCCTTGTTAATATATCTAAATGGTTTGTAGGCTCATCAAGAAGTAGAAAATTGGCCTTCTTCAACATAAGCTTAAGTAAATTTAACCTACACTTTTCACCGCCTGATAAATCCTTTATCTTTTTAAACACATCGTCTCCTTTAAATAAAAAGGCTGCAAGTGCATTCCTTATTTCTCTGACTGTTTTTTGTGGAAACTCATCCCAAACTTCATCTAATATTGTTTTTTCGGGATTTAAGTCCCTTTGTTCTTGATCATAATATCCAATCTCTACATTCCTACCAAGCCTTATATATCCACTATCAGGCTGAACTTCGCCCTTTATTATTTTTAAAAGTGTACTTTTTCCACGTCCATTTTCTCCTATAAGTGCAACCTTTTCAGCTTTTCTAATCATTAAATTAATATTATTAAAAAGAACCTTCTCTCCATAGGATTTAGACAGTTCTTCAATCTGGAGAACGTCATTACCACTTTTTATTCTTGTATCAAAACTTATCCTTACATTTTCTTCATAGGTTATTGGTCTATCTCCTAAATTTTCCTCCAATTTTAACAACATTTTCTCTTTACTCTCTGCTTGTTTTATGCTTTTTTCGCGATTAAAGGACCTAAACCTTTCTATCATCTCTTCAAGCCTTTTTATTTCCTTCTGTTTTAATTCGTATTCCTTTACCCTCTGCTCTATTCTATTTTTTCTTTCCTTTATGAAATAAGAATAGTTTCCTCCATATTCTTCTACTTTACCATTTAAAACTTCAACCGTCTTATTAGTTATTACATCGAGGAAATATCTATCGTGAGAAATAATAAGCACTGTTCCCCTATACTCCTTAAGGAAATTTTCAAGGAAAGCTATTCCTCCTAAATCAAGATGGTTGGTTGGTTCATCTAATAAAAGAACATCCGGACTCTTTAAAAGTAATTTTGCAAGAGCTACTCTTGTTTTTTGTCCTCCTGATAGATAGCAAATTTTTTTGCTTATTTCTTCCTCAAGAAGTCCAAGTCCAATAAGTACACCCTTTGCATAGCTTTCACAGCTATATCCATTTCTATTTTCAAATTCCACCTGAAGCCTTCCATATTCCTTTAGGAGCCTTTCGTGGTCTGAATTTGGGTCTGAAAGCTCCTCTTCAATCTGCCTCATTCTTTCTTCTATCTCTTTTATATCTGAAAATACCTTCATAACCTCTTCAAAGGCAGTAAGATTTTCATCTATGTCTAAGTTTTGCGAAAGATACCCAAGAGTTTTTCCCTTTTGAAGAATTATTTCACCCTCGTCCTGCTTTATGCTGCCTGTTATTATTTTAAAAAGAGTAGTTTTACCTGCACCATTTCTTCCAACAAATCCGATTTTATCGCCTTCGTTTATTATTAAGTTTATACCATCTAAAACTACATCTACTCCATAGGACTTTTTTATATTGTTAACATAAAGAATTGCCATTTTTTCACCTCAACTTAAAATAGCCTAACAGATTAATTTTAATATTAACCCTTATTTAAAGCAATACTTTTTAGGTAATTGACATTAATTCTTGCATATTATAACATATATGATAGGGGAAAATTATAAGGATGGGAAGTGAAGCTTTATGGCAAAGGAAACTAAGATTTCGATGGCAGTTATCAGAAGATTGCCAAAATATCATAGGTATTTAGGTGAACTTTTAAGAAAAGATATAGATAGAATATCTTCAAAGGAGCTTTCAGAAAGAATTGGGTTTACAGCTTCTCAAATAAGACAGGATTTAAACTGTTTTGGTGACTTTGGGCAACAGGGATATGGTTACAACGTTAAGGATTTATATGACCAAATAGGAAAAATACTTGGACTTGATAAGAATTATAAAACAATAATTGTTGGTGCAGGTAACATAGGGCAAGCTGTTGCAAATTATGCAAAGTTTGAAAGTTTAGGATTCCATCTACAGGCTATATTTGATAAAAATCCAAAACTTATTGGAATTAAAATAAGAGATATTGAAGTTAAGGATGTAGATTGTTTAGATACATACCTTAAGGAAAATCCTATAGATATTGGTATAATATGTGTTCCAAAGGAGCACGCACAAATGGTTGCAGATATAATGATTAAAAACGGAATTAAAGGTATCTGGAACTTTGCTCCAACTGATTTAAATGCACCAGATGATGTGATAGTAGAAAATGTGCATCTTAGTGAGAGTTTAATGATATTGAGCTATAGACTAAATGAATCTGAACTATTTAAAGAATAAGTGGGCTAATTGCCCACTTTATTTTTACATATCCTTTGGATTGTATCTTTAAGTTCTTCAATTGAAAACGGCTTCTGTATTATATCATCTATATATTTCTTATCGGAATCATTTAGATTACCAAGCCATCCAGTCATTAATACTACTGGTATATCCTTCTTTTGCTTTACTTTTTCCGAGAGCTCAGCACCTGTGCAATTTGGCATAGCAAGATCACACATTACTGCATCAAAATCATATTTTTCTATTAGTTTAAGGGCCTCCTCATCGTCAACTACATAAGTCGAATCGTGTCCAAGACTTCTTAACATCTCTGATACTGCCTCTGCAACAGGCTCCTGGTCATCTATAACTAATATTTTATAAATTTGCTTTTCTTCAAAACCTTCATTAAGATATTCTTTGCTTAATCCTGCACCCTTTGCAGGTAGTTTTATCTCAAATTCTGTTCCTTCGTTAACTTGACTTGATACATCTATATGCCCACTCATTTCCTTAATTATTGAGTAAACAATAGAAAGCCCAAGTCCATTTCCTCTTTCATTTTTTGTTGTAAAGAAGGGCTCAAATATCTTTTCTTTAACTTCCTCAGTCATACCAACTCCAGTGTCCTTTATTTTTATCACTATATTTCCCTTCTTATTAAAGGACTCTATATGCAAAAATCCACCGTTTGGCATAGCATCTATGGCATTAGAGATTATATTTACAAATACTTCTCTAAGTTCAGTAGCTGTACCTTCAACAAACCCCTTTGCCTTTAAATCTAATTTTACCTCAATACTCTTTTTGCTTATTTGGGATTCATAAGTCCATTTTGGCTTTGTTATTTCAACCGATTGAATTATGATTCTATTTATATCACAAAGTTCCTTTTCCTTGTGTTTTGGCTTTGAAAATTCCTGTATTCTCTTTACTATTTTTGCCCCATCCTTTGCACTTTCTTCAATGAGTTCTATGTATCTATTAAGTATAGGATCATCTATGTTATTCTTTAGAATTTGTATATATCCTAATATTGGTGTTAATATATTATTAAATTCGTGAGCAATACCACCGGTTAGCTCTCCTAAAGCCTGCATCTTTCTTGATTGAATTAAACTATCCTGTATCTTTTTATATCTTCTAAATTCCACAAGCATTTTACCTATTGTTTGACATACCATATATAAAAACTCAGAACTATCTTCAAAGGAGAAGTACTTATCTTGGCTTGATAGCCACATACATCCTAATATATCATCATCAAACTTTATAGGAATTATAATAAAGGATAATATATTATTCTTTTCCATTATTTGTTTTATAGGGCCAGCTACGTGCTTTATATGATAAACTAAACAATTAAATTTAGAAAATGTTGCTTTAGGATTGTAAATACCACTTTCTAACTGACTCTTATATGTGTTTATTAAATCCTCTGTAATATTATAAGATATAATATAATCTGAATTAAAATCCTTTGGCAAATCATTGTTTTCAAACAGCACAACAAAACCTCTATTTGCTGATATGGAGCTGCATATTATATTTAATGCTGTCTCAAGTATCTCTCCTTCATCCTTTTTATAGGACAATTCTCCAGATAATTTGCTTATAAATTTATATACTTTATTTTCTCTTATTACCTTTTCTCTCTTCTTTAAAAATTCCTGTACAATTCCTAAAGTTTCTTCCTTTGTAAAAAAACCTTCATCATTTATATGAACATATACTTCATCATTGTTCTTATATATAAAGTTTGGATTTAAATGTGTTATTGCAAAAAGGGCATCAACACCAAATTTGTCTATATTATAGCAACTTATAGCTGAAACTGGATATTTTTCAAATATATCGTTTAATTCCTTTTCATAGTTGTATAAAAACTCCTCATCATAATCGCTATGACAAAAGGCTTCTCTATCAGAAATTATGGCTATGCCGTCATATCCATCCATAACTGCATCCTTGGCCATATCCTTGATATTTTGATATGCTGAATTTATGTTGTTGTTTGCAAAGAAAAGCTGAGAAGATTGAACTATTAATTTATTACTTGCAATAAGTTCAATCATATCCATATTTGCCTGTCTTAAATAAAAATCAAGGCTTGTCAATACATCCCTATCAACAAAATAATAACACTTTCTATTATTTCTAATTCCCCAAGATATGAACTCTGCAATCACATCATAAGCATAATCATCGTCGGTGCTAATTAGGGTATACCTAACACCTTTTTGGAAGTATTTATCAAAATCCATTCGACTTCCCCCTAATTCAACACAAAAATTATAGATTTTTTCTAAAAGACTAATTATATGATATAACATTTTTTGTTAAAATAAAAGTTTTTTTTGTACTTTTTTGACTTTTTTCTATCATTTTCTCTTCATTTCTTCTTTTACTTATTCATTTCCTTTTTATGTAATTGTAATAATGCAATAAAAAATAAAGATAATCTAAAATTAATTATCTTTATTTTTTTCAAAAAATTAAGTTATATCCACATTGTCCACAATATTATCCACAGCTTTTGTGGGTTATTTTGTGAAGCTTTTGCAGATTTATCCACTTTATCCACAGATAATATGTTAACATATCCAAAATATCCACAAATTCTACAATCTTTGTCCTATTTTTAATGAAGGATATGCATTAAGCCCTAAATTCGACACAAGCCCTGCCTTATAATTAAAATACCCTGCACTTGCTATCATTGCAGCATTATCTGTACATAAACTAATTGGTGGATAGTAAAAATTGATCCCTTCTTTTTTACATTCTTTTTCTAAAGTATCTCTTAGCTTAGAATTTGCTGCAACACCACCTGCAAGACAAATTGTATTCATTTTATATTTTTTTGCTGCAAGTATTGCCTTTTCAGTCAATATCTCAACAACAGACCTTTGAAAGCTTGCTGCAACATCCTCCCTTTTAATTTCTTTTCCCGTCATCTGCATTTTATTTAAGTAGTTTAAAACTGCAGATTTGAGCCCACTAAAAGAAAAATCAAAACTTTCATCCTCAAGGTATGCCTTTGGAAAATCTACTGCATATTCATCTCCCTCTTTTGCTAAGGCATCAATTAAAGGTCCCCCTGGATAACCAAGCCCTAATGCTCTTGCAACCTTATCGTAGGCCTCTCCAGCCGCATCATCCCTTGTTCTTCCTAATACTTCAAATTCAGTATAGTCCTTAACAAGAACAAGATGTGTATGTCCACCTGAAACTATAAGGCATAGGTAGGGTGGCTCTAATTCCTTGTGTGCTATGTAATTTGCTGCTATATGGCCCTCTATGTGATTTACTCCAACAAAGGGTTTATTTAAGGATAATGCTAATCCCTTGGCATAGGATAATCCTACAAGAAGAGCACCAACAAGACCAGGACCATATGTTGCAGCTATTAAATCTATATCTTCAAAGGATATATTTGCCTTCTCAATTGCCTCTTTTACCACATTACTTATAACTTCAACGTGCTTTCTTGAGGCAACCTCAGGAACAACTCCTCCAAATTTTTTATGAATATCAATCTGTGAAGATATTATATTAGAA
Organism: Caloramator proteoclasticus DSM 10124; assembly: GCF_900129265.1. GTDB lineage: Bacteria > Bacillota > Clostridia > Clostridiales > Caloramatoraceae > Thermobrachium > Thermobrachium proteoclasticum. The sequence goes on from NZ_FQVG01000047.1 coordinate 7,561, forward strand.
AGAACTTCTCTTCCATTTTTAACAATAGCACAAGATGTTTCATCACAGCTTGATTCTATTCCAATAACAATCAAATCCTTCATCTGTATCTCTCCTTATATATTTTCATTTTAATTATACCCCAAAATGCTATTTATACAACCTTTATTTTGTGAGAAACATAAAATACGTCCAACCAAAGGGACTGCAGTTTCACCCCTAATCTATACTATTAAACAATAGTTGATTTTGTTCGACATTTTACATCATTTTTTTACAAAAATTTAATACACAAAGTTAATATTTTATGTTATTATAATTATGCGGCAACAAACAAACCCCAACCCATTTACCCATTTCCCGGGATCCCCCCCGGGCTTTTTTTTATATAAAAAAGGTGTCGAAAACGACACCTCTTTTCACTCATTCCAAAGTTCCTTTTTAGATGTTGAAATTGCAATAGCTCCATTAGAAAGTGCATTTATAACATCTGTTTTATCACATATTAGTCCACCAACAATAATAGGTATCTTTATCTTTTTATGGATTATACCAATAACTTTACTTGCAAGGCCTGGCATAATCTCAACAGCATCCGGCCTCTCCTCAACAATGCTTTTTATTCCTGTCTCTAAAGAACGGGAATCAAGCATAAATAATCTTTGTATAGCTACTAAATCCTCATTTTTTATTGACTTTATTAAAGTAGGCTTTGTGGTAATTATACCATCAACACCTACCCCCTTTAAAAATTTCACTGCTTCTTCATCTCTACCTAAACCATCAACAAGGTCTATATGAACATAAACCTTTTTTCCTTTTTCCTTTAACAAAGATACTGTATTCTGTATAGTTAATATACTTCCAAATAACATAAATATTACCTTTACATCTGTTTTTATGACATATTCAATGTCAGCATTATCCTTTACAGCGGCTATGATTGGATTTTCCTCAAGATACTCTATTATTTGCCTCATTTTAATCCTCCAAATTTTTATAGTATTCGTCTATGAGTTCTTGAATTTTTTGTGAGCATCTTCTCCCTTTGCAGGAACCAGTTGTTGCACCAGTAGCCCTTTTAACATCCTCTACTGTCTTTGCTCCATTTTCAATTGCCTTTTTGATATTTTGCCTGGATATAGATTTGCAAATACATACCTTAGTTAGCCTATCCATAATTGAATTATTTAAGTTATCGTTCACAATTATCCTCCTGTAATGTTAATTTTATCCACATATGTTAATAAGTTTGTGGATAGTTTTTAGAAATCACTTAAATATATAATTAATTTTTTCCTGTAGTTCCTTATACATTGGGTATGCTTTTAAATCCAAAAATACATCTAATAGCTCAAAATAGTACCACTTCTGTTCGTCATACCCTGCATTAAACATTACCCATAATTTATCTCTCATAGTGTTATAGTCCTCAACCATACTTCTTATATTGCTTAACTTATCTGCACAGGATACAATCTTTACATCTATCGATGCATTTTTTAATTTATCTATGGCTTCTTGTTTTCTTTTTTTCCAGGTATTTATCTTTTCACTTCTTGTTAAGCTTCTATTAACCAATAATTTTTCCTGTTCTGTTACAGATAAAACTATATCAACAACCCTCTTGGGAAAATTTGTTTTTATAAGCTTTAAAAGTTCCATTCTTCCAGATGTTATATCCTCTAATGTATCGTGTAGAAGACCTGCTGTAACCAAATCATCATCCCCACCATTTTCCAAAATTATAACAGCAACTTCTACAGGATGAATTATATATGGTGCATTAGAACCTTTTCTTTTTTGTTCTTTATGTACATCCCAAGCAATTTTTAGTGCCAAACTATTCATATACCCACCACCTTAGATTTTTAAAACTTTATTTATTAAAAAATCTTTTTTACTATTATATACCATAATTTTCTAAAATAAAACTTTCTTTTTCTGAAAATATTACTTACAAACTCAATTAGAAACAATTTAAGTTAATTTTATGACATAACAGAATATTTTTCTATCTTTTTAAACATAATTAGTGCAAATTTTATTAATTTTTTGTATAATTTAATTAGTAATACATTTGAGGGGGGATTTGATGACAATTGCACTGATAACCTTTTCAGCAACCTATATACTCTTGATGCTTGAAAAACTTCCAAAATATTTAATTTCTCTAATTGGTGCATTAATAATAATTGCATCGGGTGTTTTATCTCTAAATGATGCAATGTCCTTTGTTAGCTGGGACACAATAGGTCTTCTTTTAGGAATGTTTATTATTATAAAAGTCCTAGAAGAGGCAAACTTTTTTAATTTTATGGCTGTCAAAATAATGGAAAAACTTAATTTTGATATCAAGAAAATATATATTGTTTTTCCATTAATAACAGCACTTCTTGCGGGTTTTATGGACAGTATTACAGTTCTTATCTTTTTTACAATATTAACAATAAATCTTTGTAAAATGTTTGATATAAATCCTGTTCCTCTTGTTATTGCAGAGGTATGTACTGCAAACATTGGAGGAAGTGGTACTTTAGTTGGAGACCCTCCAAACGTAATAATAGGAAGTGTACTTAACTACACCTTCTCTGATTTTGTAAGAAATACAGGTCCTATTGCCTTCATTTCAACAGTTGTAGTAACATTATTTTTCTTTTTAATTAACTTTAATAAATTAAAGTCAATTAAAAAGCTTAACGAAGGAGAAAAAGAACAACTAATCTTGGAAAATAAAATATCAAATTTAAAGTATGTAAAGATAGGTGGTTTATCCTTTATTTTTGCAATAGTTTTCCTTGTAACACATCATCTTTTAAATGAGATGTTTGGATTTCATATATACGCATCTATTGCAACTTTACTACCCGCAATGGTTTGTCTTTCATTGCTCAAGGATGAGTCCGACAATATACTGCGTTCAATAGATGGTGAAACACTTCTATTTTTTATAGGACTATTTATAATAATAGGTTCACTTGAAAAAACAGGCGTTATATCTGTAATTGCAGAAAAGATAATAAAACTATCAAATGGAAACCCTATACTTCTTTCATTATCTTTTATTTGGATATGTGGTATAATTAGTGCTGTTGTTGATAACGTTCCTATGGCTCTAACTATGTCCTATATTCTACTTAGCATAATAAATCAAAATCCCGACTTAGCTTTATGTAAAGATGATTTTGTATGGTCATTAACATTAGGACTTGATATTGGAGGAAATATGACTCCAATAGGAGCATCTGCAAACGTAATGGCCTATAGCATACTGGAAAAAAATAAGATTCACGTAGGATGGAAAAAGTGGCTAATGCTTGCTATACCTGCAACAATAATAGCCCTCATAGTTTCAACAATAGGAATTTATATTAAATTATAAATCCTTTAGACTAATAAAAAAGCTTATCAAAATGAGCATCTTTATCTTAATTCATTTTGATAAGCCTTTTTTAATAATTATTTAAATCTTATTTCTATTGAGTTTTAATACTAAAATCATATTTAAACTTAAACTCAAGCTTTTTTGAATATATCTTTATTTTAACATCCTGACCATCTTCAACACTAAAATTACATTCATTATTTTTATCTACATATAAAGATATTATATTATTTTCTCCACTATATGCTTCAACATAGATAGGTTTATCACTTTTAAAACTTATATTGTAGTTTCCTTTATTTAATTTTAAAGAGTATATGTCAACATCTCCTGCATAATCTATGTATCCTTGATAGTCTTCATCTAATGATATGTTCGTAGCTAAATAATCAAAATTGTTAAATTCATACTTGTCCTTAAATAGTTCAACTTTATCTTCAACAATCCTATTATACCTCATTGGTATGTAGGTTCCATCTTCTATATACTTTTTTATTTCAGAATAACTCCTGTAATTTATAGTTGTCCTGTCAAATGCAACATATTTCCCTGTTGTTGCCTCCATAACGATGATACCCTTTTTATCTGCTGACTCTTTAAGATAAATAAAAACGTGGTATTTTTTGTGATTAATTATATCCATAGGCTTTAACTCTTCGAACTTTATAGGATGAAAGTAATCATCAAGCATTTGTGTAGAAACCTTTATAGGCAGTTTATAGACAGCTCCAACAAAACCAGAACAGTCAAGACCTGCTGTTAGCGGCTTATATCCGCCATTTGTATTGATGTTTCCTGCAATTAAACCCTTCTTTAATGCATCTTTAAAATCTTTAACTTGTGGTTGATTACTTATATCAAGGGATATATAACCTCCCCAGCAATAGGGTATTCCGCTTGTTAATTCTCCATCCCTTAGATGTCGTGGCATTGTAATTTCACTGTTATCTACAACTCCATTTTTAGATGCATCGTATTTCCATACAAAATTTATCATTTCCATTCCACGTTTATATGCTTCACTTCTTTTTATTTTTACTATATTTGTAGACTTATATGGCTTTGGTTTGTAGTTTATGTATACAATTAAAAATAGAATCAAACAGATTATAAATATAAAAAGATATAGCTTAAAAATAAAACCAAATATTGAATATTTTTTATTTATTCTGAATCTAAATTTTCTATATCTAAATACCCTCATCTTTATCCCCTAAAAAATTATTTCATTTTAATAAATATTAATACTTTTTCAGTTTTATGTTGCAAATTTTCTTGATATAATAAATAAAAGGAGGGATTTTATGCAATATTTAATTTTCCCAATCTGCATATTAATTGGGGCTCTAACATCCTTTGTACTTTGGAAGATTTCTAAGTCAATTAAGTTACCCTTTATCTTTTCAGTTTTAATTGTAGTTTTTGGCGTATTTCTAATAATTAAAGCCAAAACAATGCCTACAGAGGGTTTTAGAGATTTAGCTTATATTCTTAATGCAATTATGTTATTTTTAATTTCTATCGGTATGTGGATACAACTTATAATTGTGAAGGTAAGAAAAAAGTAGCTTATATAAGCTACTTTTTATCATCATATCCGTTGGGATGATTTTTGTGCCATCTCCAAGCTGTTTCTATAATCCTTTTAATATCCGTATATTTTGGATTCCAATTAAGTTCACGTCTTATTTTTTCAGAACTTGCAATTAAAACTGCTGGGTCTCCTGCTCTTCTTGGTGCTATTTCCTTCTTTATATTTATTCCTGTAACCTCTTCTGCTGCCTCTATTATTTCCTTAACTGTAAATCCATTACCATTTCCAAGGTTATATACGTTTGAGTTCTTTCCATCATAAAGTGCTTCTAACGCAAGAATATGAGCCTCTGCCAAATCATTAACGTGTATATAATCCCTTATACAAGTTCCATCCTTTGTGTTATAGTCATCTCCAAATATTTTTATACTCTCCCTCTTTCCAAGACAAGTTTGGAGAACAAGAGGAATTAAGTGTGTTTCTGGGCTGTGGTCTTCTCCTATATCTCCCTCATCATCAGCACCACAGGCATTAAAATATCTTAGTGCTACATATTTTAATCCATAGGATCTTGAATAGTCCTCCATAGCATTTTCCATAATAAGCTTTGTTCTTCCATAAACGTTTGTTGGATTTTTAGATATATCCTCTGTTATAGGAACCCTTTCAGGTTCTCCATAAACTGCCGCTGTTGATGAAAATACAAGCTTTTTTACATTGTTTTTAAGCATAACATCAAGTAGATTTAAAGTACCTTGTACATTGTTATAGTAATACATTTGAGGTTTTTCCATCGATTCTCCAACAAGGCTGTAGGCTGCAAAATGAACAACTGAATCAATGTTGTATTTCTTTATCGTCCATTCTAACTTTTCGCTGTCAAAAATGTCACCCTCAACAAAGTTTGGACACTTAACAGCATCCTTATGTCCTTTAACTAAATTGTCATATACAACGACATTCTTACCCATCTTATTTAGCATTTTCACGGTGTGGGAGCCTATATAACCCGCACCCCCAGTTACTAAAATATTCATAAAACCCCTCCTAAAGCAATTCTTCAAGAACAATATCTATATACCAATTCTGTTCTTCTTCTACCTCTAATGGTTTTATTTTACCATACTTTTTAGCTATTTCAACAGAATCGTAAAAGGCATTTGAGGGTTCAAGTGCACAATTGTATTCTCCTTTAAATCCACCTTCATTTATCCAAACCCCAAGGTATGGTATTTTATCTTTTGGAAATAATAATTTATACAGCAATCTATTTCTATTTAAAGTTAAGGACGCTTCCCCCTTCTTAACCTCTCCATTTACATAGAATTTTTCTGTCTTTTCAAGGGTTTTAGGTCCAATTCTATCAACCCTAACTTTTCTTCCATTCACGTCAAGGGTTTCAGGGAATAGATGTATATTCCCCACATCTCCATAAATACTGCTTTTGTGGACATTCATTATACTATCTTCATCTATTAAAATTCTACTCTCCTCGTCACAAGCAACAAGTCCGTGAAATGCCCAAATCCCATATAATGGACTACTTCCTATGTTCTTTACTTTATAATTTAGCCTTATAATATTTTTATCAAGCTTAATTCTTCTTTCAAATTCATATTTAAACCTTATTCCCTGTACCCTGCAAATAATTTCATCATCAAAAATTTCAACCCTCCAAGGAATACTCCAAAGTTCTCCGTGATCAGGCATTTTTTCATCATAACCTTCATAGGGATACATACATTCATCTATTGTAGGATACATTTCATCAATTCCTGAAGTATCATACTTTTCGAAACTATCGCCATACTCTGCAAGTGTATATTTATTTAATGCTGGCTGTGCTAAAACTTCAAAGTTTTGTGGTTTATAAATCAATGATGCAATTTTAGCACCAAGTTTAGGCAGAAGTACTAAACTAATATAATCATTTTCTAACCTTATCCCGTCAAGCCCTTTATATACTATATTTTGTATCTTCATAGCATTAGCACCTTCCTATAAATTTAACTCCATCACCTATTTTACTTATATAAAAATCTGCCTTTATACCTGTTCTATCTTTATATCTATTTGAAACTTCATTAATAAATTCTTCCTCCATTCCTTCTTTTACAATAGCAATTGCACATCCTCCAAAACCTGCACCAGTCATTCTTGCACCAAGGCATCCTTTAAATTTTAATGCCTCTTCAACTATAGCATCAAGATGCAATCCTGTAACCTCATAATCCTCCTTTAGTGATTTATGTGATTGGATTAAGAGTTTAGAAAATGCTTCAATGTCTCCCTCTCTTAAAACTTTAACAGCTTCCTTTACTCTCATATTTTCTGTTATTGCGTGGCGTGCTCTCTTTTTGATTGTTTCATCTTCAATATAATCTAAATCCTTTATTTCTGCTTGGCAAAGGTTTTCTATTTCTTTGTGGGCTTTTATAATATCAAGTGCCTTGTCACACTCTGCTCTTCTTTCATTATACTTTGATTCACTAAGTTCTCTTCTTTTGTTTGTATTCATTATAACTAAGCTTGAATCCTTTAAATTAAAGGGAACATATTCATAATAAAGATTTGAACAGTCAAGTAAAATTGCATTATTTTCTCTTCCTACAGAAACAGCAAACTGATCCATAATTCCACAATTTACACCAACAAATTTATTCTCAACCTCTTGGCATAGTTTTGCTATTTCTACTCTATCTATATCTTCAGCCTTATTCTTGTGTAACAATATATAGGCAGTTAAAACTTCAATTGCTGCAGAAGAAGAAAGTCCTGCACCATCTGGTAGGTTGCTGTAGAATAATATATCAAAACCATTAACCTTATATCCTAATTCCATTATCTTCTTTATTACTCCCTTTGGATAGTTACCCCAATCATCCCTTTCATCGTATACTATCTCTCTATCTAAATCTATTACAACCTCTCCTATTGCATTTTTAGACCTTAATCGTATAATATTGTCGCTTCTATCTCTAAGCATCCCATAAATACCTATTGTTAAAGCACCAGGAAAAACATATCCTCCATTATAATCTATATGTTCTCCTATAAGATTAACTCTTCCTGGTGAAAAATAAACATCAACTACTCCTTCACCATATTCCTTTTCAAACATATCCTTTAGTGTTTTTACCTCCATAATTATCCCCCTATCTTATCTAAAAATTTTCTTAATGCTTCCCTTAATTGTTCTGATGTTTGTTCAACCGCAAGGGTATTGCAGGCAGCCCACGCACCCATTTCAGATGAAGCATAATATTTTATTTTATTTGCATCCCTAAGTGGTGGGTAAAACTCTATATGGAAGTGATAATAGTCTGCACTGTCCTTATACTCTTCACAGTTAACTGGCGTTTGATGTATACACATCATATAAGGAAATAATCTTTCAAAAAGTGTATCAAATGCACCAGTTACCTTTTTTAATATATCTGCTAAATCCCATTTTTCTTTGTCAGTAAACTCTGTAAAGTTCCCCTTGTGGGATTTACTTACTATAAATACTCCGTAAGGGTAATCTGTAAAGAAGGGAATATATGCAATAAAACTTTCATTTTCATATATAACTCTCTTTTCAAAATCCTTTTCTTCTCTATTCATTCTACAAATCATACATTCATTGTGTTCTTTAAAATATTCTTTACAAGAATCAAGTTCAACCTTAACCTTAAGTGGTACAAAGGAATATCCATATATCTGTCCGTGAGGATGAGGCATTGTAACTCCAACTTCCTCTCCTCTATTTTCAAATTCAAATATATACTTTATTTTTTCATCCTTTGAGAGTTCCGCAAACCTTTCAGTCCAAAGATTGACTAATTTATATATATGTGAAACTTCAAGTTCTGGAAGTGTTTTGGTGTGTTCTGGTGAATACAATATAACTTCGCACTTTCCATAGTTTTGAGCAACTTTATATAAGTCATTTCCATCAACATCAGGCTGTCCAGGTGATTGAGTTAGAGCAGGAAAGTCATTATCGTATTTATAAACGTCATAATTGTCTGGTACTCTTCCCGAACCTGGGCAAAATGGGCACCAATCCTTTGGCATATTAGGTCTTTGCTGTCTATTTGAAGCTACCATAGTCCAAGTCTTTAAAAGTGGATTCCATCTTAACTCTGCCATATCCGTTCCTCCTTATAGAAAACCTTTTCTATAATCATTATATAACAACCAAAACAAAAAATAAATATCAATTTTCAAAAAATTAAGAAGGGATATGAAATTTTCATATCCCAATGGTGTAGCATTATTCATATTTCAAATAGATTGCATTTGAGGCATAGTCTCCCTTAAGCTCTACATCTATACCGTAGTTCATAATATAAGCACCTGATTTAAAATACTCCTTTCCTTCAATCTTTACTTTATATCTTTTATCTAACTCTAATCCCTTTAACCTAATTCTAAATTTAGATTTTGAATAGTTTTGTCGAGGTAAAAATGTAAAGACTACCGACTCATCCTTTAATACATATTGAACAGAATGTATTTCTTCCTTTTCTATTGAAGATAGTCTATAAAGGTCTCCAAATTGAACTATATGCCTTATTTGTTTATACTCTTCTATCATATCCTTAGCAATCTTCTTTTCTTCATCTGTCCACTTATTTATATTTCCTCCAATTCCTAATGTACCCATCATAGCACAGTGAAATCTAAATTTTAAAGGAATTATTCTGTTGGTTAAAAAATTAGGGCAATCTGTAACCCAAGCTCTCATAGCAATAGCTGGATAAATTAAGCTGTAGGACTCTTGTATCTTCAATCTATCAAAGGCATCAGTATTATCACTTGTCCAATATTGATCAAAATATCTTATACTTCCTAAATCAACCCTTCCTCCTCCAGAAGCACAGGCTTCAAAATGCACATTAGGATGCTTTTCCCTCAACTTTTTTACTATCTCAAAAACTGCCTCTGTATGCTTTATCCAAACACTTCTTTTATCCTTAAGGTTTAGAGCACCTGCCTCTGAAAATGGCCTATTCATATCCCATTTTATAAAGCTTATATCGTTTTGAGTTAAAAGCTCATCAAGTACGCTATATACATAGTCCTGAACTTCCTTTAAAGTCATATTTAAAACAAGTTGATTTCTTGCAGTAGTACATTTTCTATTGTTAAAGTGGTACACCCAATCAGGATGATTTCTATAAAGGTTGCTATCTATATTTACCATTTCAGGTTCAACCCATATCCCAAAATCCATTCCTAAGGCTTTAACCTCATCAATTAAAGGTTTTAAACCTTGTGGAAATTTCTCCTTGTTTACATACCAATCCCCAAGACCTGCCCTATCACTATTTCTCTCCCCAAACCAACCGTCATCTACAACAAATAGTTCGCACCCTATCTCCTTTGCTCTCTTTGCAAGCTCTATTTGCTCGCTGCATTTAACATCAAATAAAGTTGCCTCCCAAGAATTATACAAAACCGGTCGTATTCTTTGGTTAAAGTTTATGGGCATTAATTTGTTTATAACAAACCTGTGCATCCTTCTTGACATATCTCCAAGACCCTTTTTAGTATAACCAAAATAAACTGTTGGTAAAGCTAAACTCTGTCCCTTTTCTAATGTAATTGAAGTATCAAAATCGTTAACCCCTGCTAATACCCTTGTATAACCATAGGGCGTTCCTTCTGCAACTATTTTAAAATTACCACTATATTCTAAAGCACCAAAGTAAACTTCTCCCTTGTCCTCCTCTGCATCCCTTTCAATAACAAAGTATGGGTTGTTATTGTGTCCTGTATTGCCCTTTCTACTCTCTAATATAACCTTACTGTAGCCTACCTGCTGTCTAAACCTTAACCCTTCTTTACCCCAATGTCCTCCAACGTTGTTTATATAATATCCTAATCCATCAAGATCAAGTTCAAAGGAAAAGGCCTTCTCTATTTTTATTAAATCTTCACCTACATTTTTCACTTCAACACATCTTGCAAGTAAATCTTCTTCTTCATAAACTATATATTTAAGTACTACTTCTATTTTATAATGTTCATCTTCAAGTATAACTTCAACATAATCACCTTCTACTTTAACATCCTTTAACCTTAAAACAAGGTCTCTTGTTCCATCTTCAAACTCAACCTTAAGACAAGTTTCTTTAAACCTTAACTTACCGTGATAAGAAAACTCCTCCATAGAAACATCGTATATCGAATCATTAGAGGACACCTCTTTTACCTTTTCTAACTCAAAATCCTCTAAAGGTATTTCTTCACCAAAATAAACGTGTCTTATTAAATCATCCTCTAATTTAAATACATACTGCATTGATTTAGTATATAAACCAATATATTCGTTATATTTTCTTACCCCCATCTATTTCACCTCTATAATCTTACTATCATAAGGCATAAGTTTTATACCTAAAACCTCCTTATCTTCGTCTGTATGGTTCATAACAAACATATACTTTTTACCGTTTAAATACCTTGTATATACCTCAACTCCATAGGGTGTACTATAATGTTCTATATCTTTTTTAGTTATTATTTCCTCTGCTATTTTTGTTAATATTTCTTCATCAGCAGATGTTCCTATATAATAAACTTCCCCTTCTCCAAACTTATTTAATGTTATACATCCCTTTTCTCTGTAGAACTTATCCTGATATGTATAAAGAACCTCTGCCCCCTTTGAATCTATCATTTCCCTCATAACACTGCATTTTGTCCTTCCAAATTTACCATCTGCATAGGCAAATTGCCCCTCCTGAAGTGACTCTATCTCCTCCACCTCGATGCCTATAAGATCAGTTAAATTGCAGGGCATTGCTTTTCCAAGATAAAGATTGTTGTTTCTGTCCTTTATGGATGTCCTGTAGGTAAAGACAACTGTTCCTCCCTTTTTAACAAAATCTTGAAGTTTAGATTTTAATTCATCATCAACTATCATCATAGCAGGCAGTACAACAACCTTGTAATTGCTAAAGTCATCCTTTGAATCTATTACATCTATATGTGTATTATGTCTATAGAAGGCTGTATATAGCTTTAACATTTCCTCTTTAAAATTGAAGGCTGTACTTTGAGGTTGAATCTTCCAAGCCCATATATTCTCATAATCATATAAAAAGGCTATTTCTGATTTTATTGGGGTTTGAAGAAGCTCCTTATAACCCTTTATGTCTTTAAAGAACTCCTTAACCTCCCTGTATTTTCTTCCCTCTCTGTTGTCCTGATCAATGATGCCTAAACAGAATTCCTCTGTTCCAAAAGTTGCTGTTCTATATCTAAAGAAAAGTATAGATTGTGCACCGTGGGCTACTGCTTGATATGCCCACATTTTTGCTTGATTTGGTCTTGGAAGATATCCTATAATTGTATGGCCCTGTGCTCCCATAAGCTCTTCAACAATCCAAAAGTTTTTTCTTTTTAAACCTCTTATAAAATCTAAATCCATTGCTATGTTAGCAGGAGTAATTGGTTCCTTTAGTCCTCCCCAAACAGGATAGTTGTCATAGGATGCAACATCCATTTCCTTTGCCATTTGTTTATGGTCAAAGTTTTTATCAAAATATCCACCTGCTATATTAGTTGTGATAACTGCCTTTTCACCTAAAATATCTCTTAATATGTCTACTTGAAATTTTGCATATTCATTTATTGACTTTGACATAAATCTCTTATCATAGTGTAAAATTATTGTAGGACGAAAAAGGACAAAAAATTTAAAAGAGACAACCCCTGTGGTAAAATAAAAAGTGGAAAAAACACAAACCAATAAGGGGGTGTCTCTTTTGAATAATATTATACAACAACATTTAATAAATTTCACTACTAAATTAATAAAAAATGTAGAAGAAATGCTGTCAAAAGAATGGGATTTTACAAAACTTGTTGAGGTAGTTAAAGAATCGACTGATGAACTTGGAAGGAATATAATAAAAGACTTTTTAGAAGAATTAGATAAAGCGATTAAAGAA
>NZ_FQVG01000097.1 GCF_900129265.1 Caloramator proteoclasticus DSM 10124
ATATTATCACGTCTTTTTTATTATGTCAACTATTTTTTTTATTTCGTCGCCCTCGCGACGACTTTTATATATTAACACGTGATTTATAAATCTAATAAAGAAAAAGAGAAGAAATTTTTAATTTATATCGTTATTTCTTCTCTTTTTATAATATTACTTACTTTTTCTTATTTCAACACTCCAGGTTGTGTTGTAATTCTTCTATAATATTAGGCTCAACATGTACCATACAGTGCTTTATGTTTTCAATACTGTTCTCTAAAACATCGTGAACATCCTCTGCTATTTGGTGTCCATCCCTAACCGTTAAGTTTTCATCTACTAAAATTTCTAAATCAACATATATTCTATGCCCAAAGATTCTTGTTTTTAGATTTTTAATTCCCTCTACTCCAGCAACCGATAAAGTCAATTCTCTTATTTTTTTACAAGTCTCTTTATCTGCTGACTCATCAACTAATTCTTTAGTTGCCTTTACATAAAACTCTACTCCAACCTTAATAATGAAAAAGCTCACAATAAGTGCAGCTAACGGATCAAAAAAACTATATCCCATTCTTGCTGCAAATATACCAATAAATGTTCCAACTGAAGAGAAAGCATCTGAACGATGATGCCAAGCATCAGCCTCCATAGATAAGCTCTTTATTTTTTTTGCAACTATAATCGTATACCAATACATACCTTCCTTAACTACTATTGATAGTAACGCTGCAATTAGAGCAATTTTACCAGGTGTAGCTATATCACCTGAAATTAGTTTTGCTATACCTTCATAGCCAATCATAAATCCAGTTATTATTAATATAATACTAATTATCTTAGCAAATACCGGTTCAAATTTTTCGTGTCCATAAGGATGTTCATCATCCTCCTGCTTTGATGAAACTTTAAGACCTAATATTACAACAAATGTAGCTAAAATATCAGATAAAGTATGCACACCGTCGGCTAACATTGCTCCACTCTTACCTACTATACCTGCAATTATTTTAAATATACATAAAAAAGTATTTATTGCTATTGTAATCCAAGATACTTGCGTACCTATTTTTTCTCTTTCCATTTATTTCACTTCCTTTTCAATTGAAATAAGTTACATAATAAATTTTATGCTCTAAATAATGAAATATCAACTTAAATAAATGAAATTAATTATTTTCAATTGATAATAGTTTTAATTATTAATGCCATTTAATCAACTTTTTAGTAGATATTGCTTCACCTTATATTTTCCCTTAATATACTACTCAAAACTTTATATTAGGGTACAATATTTTTAACAATTATTTGATACAAGCCATCTGCTTCTAATAACAGATAATAAAAAAATACTAATGTATAAAAAATTAACTATCTAAACAATAAGCTTAGTAGAACAACCCCTTGAGTGTAAATAAATTTATTCAGCAACATTGATGACACTCCTGTATATGATAGAAACTCATCAAAGTAGAATAAAAAACTGAGATACTTTAAACATAATACAAAATAGAAATAACAATACTATAAGTATAAAAAATCCCCAATAAAGGATTTCCAGATTAATTAACAGTCTTTAAAATGCATACCTTTAAATCCTTTATATGGGGCTGATCAATCTTTATTTTTAATTGTTTATATACAAACTAATTAAGTTAAGTCTTTAAGAGTATCTAAATCAATTATTGTAAGTTCCTTACCATCTATATCAATTATTCCTTCGCTTTTGAACTTAAAGAGTGATCTTGTTAATGTTTCTCGAGTTAATCCAACCATATTTGCCATGTCCGTTCTTGAAATATCTAACTGAATTTTTGCACCTTCCTTTATCTCTACACCTTTAATTTTAAAAAGATGCATTATTAATGTGGCAGTCTTTTGAGTTGAATCCTTTAGAGAAAGATTTTCAATCTGAACTGCAACCATCCTTAATCTTTTTGCCATAATCTTTACAAGTTCAACTGCTATCTTTGGATGCTTTTCAAGAACTTCTTCAAGTTTTTTATTATCTATTACATATACAATAGTATCCTCAATGGCATCGGCACTTGCTGGATATGGACAAACTTCAAATATACAAGATTCTGCAAACACTTCTCCGTCAGTCATAATATGAATTATATGTTCTTTCCCATCTTGACTTGTTTTATATATCTTTACTTTTCCTTTTTTAACTACATAAACAGCCTGTGCCTTTTCCCCTTCCACAAATATGTTACATCCCTTTTTATATTCTCTTTCTACTAAAATTTTTGATAGTGTTTTTAGACTCTCATCATCAAGAGTAGAAAAGAATTTCAATTTTTTTAAGATTTGTTCCATATCTTTGCCTCCAAAACTATGTATTAAAGTATTATTTGTTGCTTTTTCTATCAACAACATTTTATATTTGCACGAGCATTCTTCCGTAGAAAGAATGGTTACAATATCCCCAGTTTGAAAAATTGTATCTCCATTTAGAATTATATCTTTTTCTCTTCTTTTAACCGCCATAATTTGGTTCAGACTTAACAAACCTATCTATTATATATAAGTTAATTATAACTATTAATAAAATAATTATCATTATATATCTCTTTTCATTATATTTATGTAGTGCATATCCACGTATTAAATCAGCTTTCATTATCATTATTCTATATGCTATAACAAACTGTGTACTATACCTAAAAGTATACTATTTATTATTAACTTATTTTTTAACGTATTTGTCCTTAATAATAAATTTTTAATTCCTTCATTCTTCTTTTATATTCCTCCATTTTAGATGTTCTAATATTTTATTTTAACATATTTATATTAGGAAATAAACTTATGTGAAAACAAGCAATAAAAAAGAGGCTGCTTTTGCAACCTCCTACATTCAAAGTGGCTCCACGGAGAGGACTCGAACCTCCAGCCCTTCGGTTAACAGCCGAATGCTCC
>NZ_FQVG01000089.1 GCF_900129265.1 Caloramator proteoclasticus DSM 10124
ACTAGCTAATGGGCCGCGGGCCCATCCTTGAGCGGAATTAACCTTTGGCTAAGACGCCATGCAGCTTCTTAGCGTTATGCGGTATTAGCAGGCCTTTCGACCTGTTATCCCCCTCTCAAGGGCAGGTTACCCACGTGTTACTCACCCGTCCGCCGCTGAGGTTCAAAAAGCAAGCTCCTATCCCCTCCGCTCGACTTGCATGTGTTAGGCACGCCGCCAGCGTTCGTCCTGAGCCAGGATCAAACTCTCATGTTATAACCTAGCTTCTTATTTGGTACGTTCGCTCTCGCTGTTCAGTTTTCAAGGACCGTTGACGCTTATTCATATTATCACGTCTTTTTTATTATGTCAACTATTTTTTTGTTTTTTATTTCGTCGCCCTCGCGACGACTTCTATATAATAACATACAATAAAAATATATTGTAATTGTAGTTTTTGATTAGATGAAATTAAATATATAATTACTATACTTTTTGTGTATTTTCTCTAATTTTCTTGTATCGATATACCCGGATTAGTTGACTTTACATTTTTTATTATTAGCCCTAATCCTTTATATTATTCATATTAAAGAAATTATTTTTTACCTATCAAATATCATTCATAATCTAAAATAAAACAATCTAAAATAATTTGAATAAAACATTATGTTTTTCAACTATTTTCTTATAGGTCATACTAAATTAAAAATATTTACTTTTCTATTTAAAATTATAATTTGCAACTAATTATAGATTGATTATTCGTCTAAAATATAAAAAACAGTCTATAAAACAAACTAAATAGAATTAAAATTTAAAAAATATAATATCTTACTACTTACACTTATATACAAGGGGTAATACCCCACTCATTAGCACTATTTTTATACTTTAATATGTAGATTATCTCCGTAAACTCCCACGCTTAAAAGTTTATTTCATCACCATAAATGCAAATTGTGCAGCTAATTTCAGCTTATTTTTAGCTATATAATTTTTTATTTCCATATTTATTTACTTCCACTTTAAGTTACAAATTATATAACTATCACTAAAGTAAAAACACCCAAAGGTTTTTATCCTTTAGGTGTTTTTTGTTTATTATTATTTTTCGCCACAAAGTTCAAGAAGTCTTTCCCATCTTCTATCTACTTCTTCTTGAATCTTAGCAACTATATGTTCATTTTCTGGCTTTAATAGGTGCTTAAATCTTCCTTGAAGTTTTAGCCATTCAGTTATTGGCTTCTTTTCTGCTGGCTTGTAGTTTAACTTATAAACTCCATTTTCAACTTCATATAGTGGCCAGAAGCATGTTTCAACAGCAGCCTTAACAACATCAAGTTCAGTTGCTGTATCACATCTCCATCCTCTTGGACATGGAGTTAATACGTTCATAAACTTAGCACCCTTTATACTGAATGCCTTTTCTGCTTTGTTGTATAGGTCAAACATATATTTAGTTCCTGGAATTACTGGAACAGTTTGAGCAACATATGGTATATGATGTCCTACCATTATTTCAGTTAAGTCTTTTCTAAATTGTTGCTTACCTGGAACTACCTTTCCAGCTGGTGAAGTTGTTGTATCTGCACCATATGGAGTAGCTGATGATCTTTGGATACCTGTATTCATGTATGCACCATTGTCGTAGCATACATAAAGCATATCATGTCCTCTTTCCATAGCACCTGATAGTGATTGAAGACCGATATCATATGTTCCACCGTCTCCACCGAATGCTATGAACTTATATGTATCATCAACCTTACCCTTTCTTTGGAATGCTCTATAGCAAGCTTCTGCACCACTTACTGTTGCAGCTGCATTTTCAAATGCTGTGTGTATCCAAGAATCCTTCCAAGCTGTATATGGATATAGACAAGTTGAAACTTCAAGACATCCTGTAGCATTTGCAATTACTGCCTTTTCATCATCCTTAAGTGCCTTTAATATCCAATTTACTACCATTGGGGCACCGCAACCTGCACACATTCTATGTCCACCAGTTAATCTAACCTTCTTTGCTGAAAGTTCCTTTAAATTTGGCATGATGGCACCTCCTATTCTCTTACACCAATGTAGTTGTAAACTTCATACTTGCCAGTTTCAATAGCATTAAATAGGTTGCTGAAAACTTCTTCAAAATTATATGTTGTAACGTCTCTTCCGCCAAGACCATAGATGTAGTTTTGTACTATCTTTCCATCTGCCTTTCCGTACATAGCACTTACTACTTCATTGAATAATGGTCCACCTGCTGCATTGAAACCATCAACCTTATCCATTATCGCAACTGCCTTAACATTCTTTAGAGCTTCAGCTATTTCTTCAGCTGGGAATGGTCTAAATACTCTAACCTTTATTAAACCAACCTTCTTACCTTGAGCTCTTAGAGCATCTACAACAGTCTTTGCAGTACCTGCTGATGAGTTGATTAGAACTAATGCAGCTTCTGCATCTTCCATCTTGTATTCTTCGAAGAAACCATACTTTCTTCCTGTTAGTTTTTCATATTCAGCAGCAACTTCAAGAATTACCTTCTTAGCATTCTTCATTGCTTCTGCTTGTTGTCTCTTATGTTCAAAATAGTGGTTTGGTAAATCAAGTGGTCCCATTGACACAGGGTCTTGACCTATTAATGCAAATGGAGCCTTTCTTTCTTCTCCAACAAACGCCTTAACATCTGCATCATCAAGCATTTCAAGATTTTCAACAGCGTGGCTTGTTATAAATCCGTCATAACAAACCATAACTGGAAGTTGCACATCAGGATGTTCTCCTATTCTTACTGCTTGCATTAGGTTATCGTATGCTTCTTGAGCATTTTCACCATAAAGTTGTATCCAACCTGAATCTCTTGCACCCATTGAGTCTGAGTGGTCGTTATGTATATTAATTGGTCCTGAAAGTGCTCTGTTTGTTACAGCAAGAACCATTGGTAGTCTCATTGACGCACCAACATAAAGCATTTCCCACATAAGTGCAAGACCTGCTGATGCAGTAGCTGTCATAACTCTACCACCTGCAGCTGCAGCACCTATACATGCTGACATTGCACTATGTTCTGATTCAACTGGTACAAACTCAGTTGTAACCTCACCATTTGCCACAAATTGTGAGAAATATTGTGGAACTTCTGTAGATGGTGTTATAGGGAAAGCAGCAACAACATCTGGATTGATTTGTTTCATACCAAATGCAACTGCTTCATTACCACTTAATGATACTCTCTTTGCCATTGCCTAATTCCTCCCCTCATTATTCTTCTGGTACAAAGTCAAGGGCACCAAACTTACATTGTTTTGTACAAACTCCGCATCCCTTACAGTGGTCGAAATCAAATCCTACAAGCTTACCATTTTCAACCTTTATTGAGTTGTCTGGACAAACAACCCAGCAAAGTAAACAGTGCTTACATTTATCTTCATACCAAACTGGTCTCATTGCTCTCCAGTCACCAGTCTTAAAATCTTCTGCATTACCTGCATCTAAAATTACTCCACCTGGTGTAGTTTCTCTCCAAGTTGTTTCATTTGTTATGTTAACCTTTCTTTCTTTATTCATTTCCCTTCACCTCCTCAAGTGCTCTCTTAACAGCTTCCATATTCTTTGGAACAACGTGAGGTTTATTAGCAAACTTATGCTTGAATGAAGCTTCAATGTCATTTAAGAAAGTTTCAACTGGAATTACTCCTGTTATCTTAACAACAGCAGCAAGCATTGGAGTATTTGGGAAATATGCTCCAAGAGTTTCTTCTGAAATCTTTCTTGCATCTATTGTGTATACTCTACCATCGTATTTTAATTCCTTCTTAATTTCTTCTGGTGACTTTGCAGTATTAACAATTACTGCACCACCCTTTTTAAGTCCTGCTGTAACTGGTACAGCCTTAATTAATGTTTCATCAACAACAACTACATAATCTGGTTCATAAATGTTACTATGTATTGATATTGGCTCATCACTTATTCTGTTGTATGCAGTTATTGGTGCACCCATTCTTTCTGGGCCGTATTCTGGGAAACCTTGAATATACTTTCCAGTATTAAAAGCTACTTCTGCAAGTAATAGTGAAGCTGTCTTTGCCCCTTGGCCACCACGACCATGCCAACGAATTTCAACTAGCTTTGACATTAAATTATCCTCCCTTCACACTCTTTTATATAACAGAAAATTCTGAACAAGCATGTTATAGTATAATTTGTACTCCTTGTACTATAACAGCACGTAAATGCCTTATAATACAAGGCTTTTCAATACAACAGCCTGTCAATTAAAATTGTAACAGACTAAAAAAATCCTGTCAATAAACTTAACTAAAAAATTCGACTTATCTAAAAATTTGTTAATTCATTAACATTTTAATGGCAAAATAAAAGAACAAGTAAACCTTGTCCTTTTATTAAAGGTTCTATAATAAATGTTGGGGCGTAGCCCCAGCATATTTTTTTACAAAAAAATATGCACCTGTTTTAGATGCCTGGTAAAATTAAATTAACTACAAAAATATTACCTGAAAGGAGGCATCCTACAAGTGCACACTAATAATTGTATCAAAAATTTACTTGGTTTTAAAGATGTTATTATAACAAAAGTACTTGATAATGTTTGCTATGAAATTTATTTAGAAATGAAAAAGAAGCCTCATACTTGTCCTCGTTGTAATTCTGAAACTCGTAGAGTTCACGACTATAGAATTCAACGTGTTAAACATCTTCCTTTTTTCTTAAAACCTACGGTTCTTATTA
>NZ_FQVG01000009.1 GCF_900129265.1 Caloramator proteoclasticus DSM 10124
GTCTACAGATAAATGTGAACAGAACTATAAATGAAATAGTTGAAGTTTCAATTTGAGGATTTATTCTTCCATCTTTTAACCCCTTGATTTTTTCTCCAAGATGGTATACCTTAGAGAAGTAGGTGAGCATTTGTTTTAAATAACGCTTGTTCATCTCAAAACATCCTTTCTATTAGGTTTGTAGCAAAATTCATTATAGAAAGGATGTTTTCATTTTTAAACCCTAAATTTTTTCCAGTAAAAATCGGAATTTACATATTTCAATTATTATTCATCTAAACCATTACATATCAAGGGGCTACGCCCTATTTATTTTTTAATCTGCGAAACTTCTGTAAACTTATTATATGTTCTTATTGATGAATTTGCATTAAATTCTATAAACTCCTTTATAGATTTAAAATATAAACCACCATCATAGGCATTAAAACTGTCGTGGTGTCTATATGTTTTTATTATCCACTGCTCGTATTTTCTATGACTATCAAGTAATTTTATATTAACGTGATGAGGTACAGTAACATCTTGAATTAAATGACAGGCTGCCCCAAGATAAAAATATGCCTTATCCTTATCTCCCTTTTTAAATTTAGTTAATGCTCTTGCATAATAGTAGGAACATTCCTTTAGAGCATTGCTACATCCATAAAGGCCTTTGCTCCTTTGTGGATTATAAAAATGGTTGCTACTTTTAAAATCCTGATCAGCCCAAACAACACCCTCATTTATTTTATCTATATTAAGACTCATCTCTCTATAGGCATAATCATAACCATCATTTTTTAAAATTGTTAGGGCTTGATTGTTTATATACTGGTGTACTTTACACTCAGTTTTAATTATTCTTTTTTTAATAGGATTTACAGCCTTTAACATTCCCTTAAATATAGTTGAATAGGAATTTTCTATAATCTTCTTCATATATCATCATCCCTGTGTACTTTTATATTTATTTTAATCCTTTTTAGAACAATTATCCACCACTATTATTTAGTTTTTCTAATCTGAAGTATAAGTATTACAATCAAAGCTATGACTACTGTTCCAATTAAATACTCAACAGGGATGTATATTCTATTTAAACTGTGCTGTTTCTCTTCTACTTTTTCAACACAATATATACAGCCATTTCCTTTATCTAATATATATAATATACCATCTTTAGAGAAGCTGCATTGAATAGGTTCCTTTATTATTTTTTCTTCTTTATTTTTTATAAAGTCAACCAATAAATTGCCTTTTATATCATAGGCAACTATTTTTGCCTCCTCATTTTTTCCGCTTCTTAAAGGTATAAATAAATTACCAACATATCCAAAGGCATTTTGTCTTGAAATATCCATAACTCCTATCCTTCCACTTTCATTAAAGGATATTAGTGGCTTTGGTGGAGTTGTTGTTGGATGCATTTCGGTTATAAATTGAGGTTGAGGTGCATTCTTAGGTTTAAATTTTTTTAATGTTACAGGCTCTCCACCTTCATAATCAGGCCATCCAAGCCAATCACCTTTTTTTATTTCGTATATATAATCGCATCCATTCTCAATCGGTCTTTGACCTCTATTTTCCATACCCTGAACAGAAACATATGCTTTGTTATCGTGGGTAAATACTATATTTATAGGGTTTCTTATTCCATAAGCAAACAAATCAAGATTAGTAGAACCAACATAGGTTCTGTAAATACTTGCATTTCCAGGTGTTTTACCCTTTATTACAGAATCTTTACTCGACTGCATATTAAAGGGCATAAAAGCACCTGTTATAGCCTTATCGTTTTTTGATTCTGTCATAGGATTGGATGATTTAAAATTTATACCAGACAATACAACATCAACAGGATAAAAATCGTGAAAATACGGATTTTCCTTAAGCCATCCTCTTTCATAGTTATCAAGACCAACAACACCAGAATTAGTGGCTGAACCTTGACAAATATATAAATGACCATCATAGCCTATTTGTATGCCATTATTTGAATAATCACCATAGCTTGGTAGACCAGTTATTATATCCTCAACTTTATTATCTATTACTTTACTTATTTTTCCCTTATGAGATACTAATAAGTAGTCCTTATATATTAAAATAGAGTTTACAGGATAACTAAATCCCTTTACAAAAGTTTCATTCTTTCCATTTTTATAGTACTTATTTATTACAACATCACTTCCTATTCTTTCTGCTATATAAAAATTCCCATTTGCATCCACTGCAAAGGATGTAGGTTCATTTAAACCCTCTATTATTTTTTTTACATTATATCCGTCTTGTATTATAAGTTTACTTGTTATATCGCTGTTTTCTTCATTCACTCTTATTAAAAAATTTATAGATAAACCTCCTAATAATAAAACCAAGATTAAAACAATAAATAAATTTTTATTTTTCATATTATTCCCCCTACATTCTATTCACCTAAAATATATGTATAGGGATAAAAAAAAATGCCTTTATAGGCATTTTAAAGGTGGAGCTTTTAAATTTTTATGTTTAAGACCTTACGTTTTTCCAACACACTTTTATTATTTTAGCTAATTTTCGACAAGTTGTAAATAGTTTTTTTAAAAAATGACCATAATTTTTTATACAAAACTGAAATATTTCCTTCATAAAATTTAATATTATTTTTGTAAAATTTCAAATTTCGTGTTATAATAATTTTGCATATAGTATAAAGACAGGGGGTAACTGAAAAATGGTAGATCCAAGAATAACAACATTAGCCCACAATCTAATCAACTATTCTTGTAGACTTAAGGAAGGCGAAAAGGTTCTTATTGAAACAATAGGACTTGAACTTCCACTTGTTAAAGAACTTGTAAAGGAAGCCTACAAGGTAGGGGCTGTACCATTTGTAACAATCAAAAACAAATCTGTTGACAGAGCTATATTAATGGGTGCAACAGAAGAACAAATGAAAATGATGGCTAAATATGAAGCTGCAAGAATGAGTGATATGGACGCATACATAGGTATTCGTTCAGGAGATAACTCATCTGAGTTATCAGATGTTCCATCAGAAAGAATGGACCTATATTTCAAGTACTTCTGGAGTGAAGTTCACGGAAAGATTAGAGTTCCAAAGACTAAGTGGGTTGTATTACGATATCCATCACCATCAATGGCTCAACTTGCAAATACAAGTACAGAAGCCTTCGAAGATTTTTACTTTAATGTATGTAATCTTGACTACTCAAAGATGTCAAAGGCAATGGACGCATTAGTTGACCTTATGAATAAAACAGATAAGGTAAGAATAGTAGGACCTCAAACTGACCTTACATTCTCAATAAAGGGAATACCTGCAGTAAAATGTGATGGTAAGATGAACATTCCAGATGGTGAAATATATACTGCACCTGTAAAGGATTCAGTAAACGGATACATTACATACAATACACCAGCTGAATATCAAGGCTTTACTTATGAAAATATAAGACTTGAATTTAAGGATGGTAAAATTGTAAAGGCTACAGCAAATGATACAGAAAGAATAAATAAGGTATTTGATACAGACGAAGGTGCAAGATATATTGGTGAATTTGCTATAGGTGTAAATCCATATATAACTAAACCTATGAAGGATACACTATTTGATGAAAAGATAGCAGGTTCAATCCACTTTACACCTGGAAGTTCCTATGACGATGCATTTAATGGAAACAAATCAGCAATACACTGGGATTTAGTTTATATTCAAACACCTGAATACGGTGGAGGAGAAATCTACTTCGATGACGTGCTAATAAGAAAAGATGGTAGATTTGTAATACCAGAACTTGAGGGATTAAATCCAGAAAACTTAAAGTAATCTATAGACTTTTATTATTAAAAAGTGCCGCTTATAATAGCGGCACTTTTTATTTATGTTAGATTCTATTTTTCATAATAGAAAAAATTACACCATATTATTATAGTATGTAAAAATGTTTTTAGGGGTGTAAAATGCGTTCTAAGTTTTTTATAAACACTTTTATATTAACCTTATCAAACATATTAACAGGTTCACTTGCCTTTTTGTTTACAGTAATTTTATCTCGAGAAATAGGCTCTAAAGGAATGGGACTTTATCAACTTGTATCACCTCTTTATACTATGTTTCTCTTCTTTACAGGTGGAGGAGTTACAGTTTCTATATCTAAAATTAGTGCTGAAAAAAAGGCATTGGGTAAAACACGTGAACTATACAATACAATTAAAGTTACCTGCATATTTGAAATTATTTGGTCAGTTTTCATAACCACTATTCTTATTATTTTATCAAGTTTTGTTTCAAAAAATATATTAAGTGATGATAGAACTCAACTTAGCATACTGTGCTTCTGTCCCGCACTAATAATAGTTTCAATTTCTTCAGTATTCAAAGGAGTTTTTTATGGATATCAAAGAGTAGTAGAACCTGCCATAATCGATGTTTTAGAGAAGGCAATTAGAATACTTAGCATATATCTATTAATTCAAATTTTTAAGGGATATGATCTAAATATTAAATCAGCAGCTGCCTATATTTCTCTTTCTATAGGGGAATTATCAAGTTTACTCTTTTTAATTTTATGCTTTATCAATTTTAAACGTCAAAATCCCCCAATGGGTAAATCAGATAACAGCCTCCAACTTTTATTTAATCTACTTAAACTATCAATTCCTCTTGCACTAAACGGAATTTTATCCACAATGTTTAGTTCGATAATTGCAATATTAATTCCTAAAAGGCTACATATTGCAGGTATACCCTATGAAGAATCAATTTCTATGCTTGGTAAGCTTCAGGGTATGGCTATGAACGTTGTATTTTTCCCTGCTATAATAATTTCTTCCTTAAGTACCATATTGATTCCTTCTCTTTCTGAAGGAATTGCCTTCAAAAGCTATAAAACATTAAATCATAGAATTAACTCTACCATTAAATTTACTATGGCTGTTGCCTTTGCATCCTGTGCAATTTTTTTAAACTCATCAAGAGAAATATCTATGCTTATATATAAAGATACTTCAGTAGGAAGCTTAATATATTATTTATCCTTTGGCTTACCAATTGTATATTTTGAAATCCTTAGTTTTTCAATATTAAATGGATTAGGACGACAATTTAATTTATTAATTAATTCAATATTAGTTTCTATTATTGATATCACGTTAATCTATTTTTTAATGGCAATACAAAGTATAAATATATATGGATATTGTATTAATTTTGCTTTATCAGCCCTCATAGGTTTAATTTTAAATATGAAATGTATTTATAAAACTCTTCAGTCGTTTAATTTTGATTTATATAAAAATATAGTTATACCTCTTCTTATTGGAATACTTATTTATATCTTAGGTTCAATACTTAAAACTCTTCTTTCTGTACAGCTTTTTATATTGATATGCTATATGCTCTATGGAATAATTTTTATTACTATACAAAAATTAAGCTTCTCCAAATAAAAGGGGGGAAGCTTTTATTTTTATGTATAAACTTTGGATTTTAGCAAAAAATACAAATAGAATTTTTAAAGGAGGTGTTCCTATGTACAATTTAACTCCAAATATCGGATGGGGCTGGTGGCTACTTTTACATATAATAGCAATACCATTACTTCTATATTGGGGTGCATCAATGAGAAGAAATAAAGGAATAGAATAGAAAGGAGAATGATTTATGTATACACCAAGAATGGGCTGGACTTATTGGATTATACTACATCTTATTGCTATACCACTTACAGTTTATATTGGAACATTCTTTAAAAATAGAGAAAGAGTTAAATAACAAAAAAAGAAGAGCGAGTGCAAGCGGCTCTGCCACTTTTTCTCAACGCGCATCTCGCTCTTCCTACTTTATATAAATTATACTATACAATTTATTATAATTCAACGAAAAATTATATACAATTTACTTCATTTTTCGATATTATTAATCAAACTTTTTATATCATTTGGTATATCTGCCACAACTTCAATTATATTTTCTTGTCTAATACTCTTAAATCTTAATTTATATGCGTGAAGTGCCTGCCTATTAATCAATGAACTCTCTTTTCCATATAAGGTATCTCCAACTAATGGATGTCCTATATGACTAAAATGAACTCTTATCTGATGAGTTTTTCCAGTTTCAAGCCTTATTAAAACTAAACTCATATCCTCTGAAGATTTTAATACTTCATAGTGGGTAACTGCTCTTTGCCCTGACTCTAAAACTTCTCTTTTTATCGAATCCATTGATGGTCTACCTATTGGTAAATCAATAGTACCTCTTCCCTCAATACATCCTTCTACAACAGCAATATAATATTTTTCAACCTCATCCCTGTCCATTTTATTAGCCATCTGCTGGTGTGCAAATTGACTTTTTGCAATTATAACAAGCCCTGAAGTATCTCTATCTAATCTATTAACAAGTCTTACTATTGAACTTTGATTTGTATTTTTTAAATAATTCATAACAGCATTTGAAAGAGTTCCATTTGGATGACCCTTTGTAGGATGTACAACCATAAAGGGCGGCTTATTCACTATTAATAAGTCTGTATCTTCATATACAACATCAACAGGAATATCCTCAGGAAGAATATCTTGATTTTCTTCTGCTTCTAATATAACTTCAATCCTATCATCTAATTTTAAAACATAGTCCATTTTTATAGGCATATCATTTACTAATATATTACCCCTTCTTGAAAGTTTACGAATCAATCTTGTCGACATACTCTTTTCATATTTTAAATAATTTGATATCTTTACGCCTACTCCATTATCTTCTACCTTAAAAACTAACTTATTCATACTCACTCTCCTTGTAATATAAATTTAGCCTTTGTAATCTCCTCTGCAATCCTTATTATATCACCAAAACTTTGTTTTTCACCACAAATTTCATATACTATATTATCCTTAACCCACTTTACAAATACAACTGAACTATTCTCTATTATTAAGACATCTATACTACCCATTTTAGCATTTGGATTAAAATTCATTTTACCTACCCATTCACTTAATATTATTCTTTTGTTGTTTACAATATATACAACCGTTAAACAAGGATTGCTATCTGGAGGACTAACAGAAATATAGGTTGGTGCATAATTTAACGGAAGTTGTTCTTTAAAATTTAAATACTTTCTTGCCTCTTGTATTGTTTCAAAATGCTTGGCTAAATATCCATCATCAACTATTTCAACCTTTGGCAAACTATCTATTTCAAATATATCCTTTTCTATACTTTCATTTACTATTTCATAAGTGTATTCACTTTTTTCTACTACTTGCCCATTAATAAAATATTCCTCCTTTATAGGAAGTAGAATCCCATTTATTTGTGAAATCCATATTTTATGCATATAATTGTTTTGATCTATGTTATTCTTAATACCAAGAACCTCAATTTTTAAGTTATTCTTTTCTTCATATCCAAAAAACTCATACCTTCCTGAGTTTACTACATCCATTACTTTTTTTGCAATTTCCACTACATAGGGCTCCCTTGGAGGAAACGCTTGTTTTACTCTAATCTTGTTGGTTACGTCATCATAATAAAAGTGTTTTTCATTATTGTATATCTCTATTGTTTTACTTTCACTCACTGTGTCTATCCTTAATTTATATGGATAAACAAAATAAACATCTTGGTGTTTTACAAATTTGCCTTGACTTTCACTAAAACTTTCCGTCAATACGTGATATTTTATTGATTTTAAAGTAACATTATCACTTTTATTAACCTTTGAAGTGAATACAATGTTAATAGCTGTCCTATAATAATTTATGTATGAAATACACACCACCAAAACTATCGTCAAAATCCTAATTATTCTATTCCTCATAAAACCACCAAAAATATTTTTTAATAATATATATGAATTAAATTATTAAAATTTATCCTAATACAAAAATTAAATACTCTTTTAATTTTTTTGTTGACTTATGACGATAATATATATAATATAAATTGTACTATAAATTTAGAGGTGATGTTATGAAGGAAATTATTATAACTAAAAACGAAGCTGGTCAGAGACTTGATAAATTCCTAAGGAAATATTTAAAGGATATGTCACTTGGAGCTATATATAAATCAATAAGAAAAGGCGAAATAAAAATAAATAATAAAAAACAAAGTGAAAAGTACATATTAAATGAGGGAGATATTTTAAATTTTAATATTGAAATAAGTACAGCTAAAGATAAAGAAACTAAAAAGTTTTTAGAGATTGATTATGATTTAAAGGTTGCCTATGAAGATGAAAATATATTAATTGTTGAAAAAAGACCTAATCAATTAGTTCATCCAGATGAAGGAAATGAAATAACCTTAACAGATGAGGTATGGGCATACCTTTATGATAAGGGTGAATACAATCCTGATGAAGAAAAAACCTTTGCACCATCACCCTGCAATAGATTGGATAGAAACACAGAAGGGCTTGTTATTTTTGCAAAAAACTATGATTCACTAAAACAAATAAATGAAGCAATAAGATTAGGTGGAATACAAAAAATATATACCGCATTGGTTAAAGGTAAAATAGCAGTTGGCGAATACGTAGGATATATAACAAAAAACGAAAGAACTAATAAAGTAATGATATTGGATAGAAAGGTAAAAAATTCAAAAGAGATAATAACAAAAATATTAAATGTAGAATCTGTTGGAATTGCTTCGGTTATTGAAATTGATTTAGTGACAGGAAGAAGCCATCAGATAAGAGCTCATCTATCATATTTAGGCAATCCAATAGTTGGTGATCCAAAGTATGGAAACAGAAAGTTTAATAGTTTCTTCTTCAACAAATTTGGATTAAACCATCAACTTCTTGTTGCAAATAAATTAATATTTAAAAATATCGGTGGTAATCTAAAATATCTTGAGGATAAAGTAGTTACAATGAACTTACCACCATTATTTAAAAAGATTAAAAACGACCTTTTCAAGTTCTAAAAAAGTGCCATAAAATTTTATGGCACTTTTTTTTTAGCAGGAACATCCACCTCTTGAATATAGTTGATCAACAACAAACCTCTTTCCAAAAAAGGAATTCCTGTAGTCAATTATAAATCCCTTTGTATACCTTGAAAGCTCCTTATCAAATAAAACTTTAACTCCTTCAACTTCATAAACATTATCAGTATTCTTTTGCTCATCCAGAGCTAAACCAAAACTTGGGCCACCTCATCCAACACCTGCAATATAAACTCTAACTCCAATATTTTGGTCCTTTCCTTCTAACTTTTTCTTTAATTCCTCAGCAGCAGACTGAGTAATCTTTATTTCCATATTTCCACCTCCATATATACCTTATATAGGTATTTATACTATATTATATTATCATTTAGAATAAATGTAAACAATTTTATTTTTCTGTTTTGTTTTTTTCGTGCTCCTCCAGAGCACGCTCATTATAATATGGATTTACACCTCATCCACATCCAGTTCTATAAACATTTCCTGATTCTTTATAATCTTTATAAATTTCTTTAATTAGTTTTTTAAATTTTTCAAGTATTTCCATTATGTCACCCCCCTATACCATACATAGGTATTATAACATATAAAATAAGTAAACAAAAGGTGACTATCACCTTTTGTTTACTTATTTAATTACCATTTATTATAATGCACTCTGTCTTCATCATATCTATCTGCCTCATCCTTATATTCATCTGGATAACCTACTGCAACTATTGAAAAAGGAATTATATTGGACGGTAATCCAAAAATTTTGACTATTTCATTCACTCTATTTTCATTTGGATATACTCCAACCCATACAGTCCCAAGTCCTAAACTTACTGCCTCTAAAAGTATATTTTGTGTAGATGCCGATAAATCCTGTACCCAAAAACCTTCATATTTTTCCTTTGTTAAATCAGCACATACAAGTATTGCAACTGGTGCCTCCTTAAGCATCGCAGCGTGAGGGTGTGTATTTGCAATGTTGTTTAAAATATTTCTGTCATCTATAACTATGTAATGCCAAGGCTGTTCATTTCCCGCTGATGGTGCAGCCATTGCTGCATGTAAAAGTTCATTAATCTTTTCCTTCTCTACAGGTTTTGATTGATATTTTCTTATGCTTCTTCTCTTGAAAATTTCATTCATATTATCACTCCTTCCTATAATTTATTTTTTCTCACAAAGTTTTTACTATACCTTGAATATATTTACTTAAACATTTCATAAAATCTATTAGATATTGTAAAAAAGGAGAGTTAAAATGAACCTTATTTGGCTTGAAACTAATGGATGTTCAGGAAACATTATATCATTTTTAAACAGCGAAAATCCTTCCTTTGAATTTCTAAAACAAAGGGTAAACATAACCTTTAGCAACAGTGAAATGTACCCGTTTGGAACAAAGGCTATGGATGCTTTCTTTGATACTATAGAAAAGGGAGGTTACATTCTTGTTGTTGAGGGTGCTATTTCTACAAAGGACAACGGAAATTACAACATAATTGGCTACTACAATGACAAATATATAACTGCCCTTGAAGCTGTAAAAGTAGCTTCCGAAAATGCTAAGTTTATTATTTCTGCAGGAACCTGTTCCTGTTTTGGTGGGATTTCTGCCGCATTCCCAAATGTTTCTGAATCAAAGGCATTAAGTGAAGTTATACCAAATAAAAAAATAATAAAGATGCCTGGTTGTCCTGTATCTGGAAACTGGATGGCATCTCTACTATTAAATCTTATCGAAGGAAATCAAATAGAATTAGACCCAATAGGAAGACCTATCTACCTCTATGGAAATACAGTCCACGATTTTTGTGAAAGAAGAACCTTTTTTGAAAGAAATATATTTGCTAAAAGAATTGGAGACGTAGGTTGCTACTTAAAGATTGGATGCGTTGGTCCCTCAACTAAGGCACCCTGTCCATATACAAGATGGAATGGGTATATAAAGTGGCCTATTGGTGTAAATTCACCTTGTATTGGTTGTTCTTCAAAGGATTTCCCTAACTATACATTATTTAAGGAGGATGAAGTGTAAATGGAAATAGTTTTAAGTCCTATAACCAGAATAAGTGGTTTTTTAACAATAATAGCACAGGTAGATGACAATATTGTTGTAGATGCTAAGTGTAAAGGAACAATGTTTAGAGGATTTGAAAAATTACTCATAGGTAAACACCCTTTTGATGCAGTTTATTTAACACAAAGAATATGCGGTATTTGCTCTTCTGCCCACAGTATTGCATCAAGCCGTGCTCTTGAGGATTGTTCTTCACTAATAGTTGATTATAACAGCAGAATTATTAGGAACATTATACACGGTTTTGATATACTTCAAAACCATATTCGACAATTTTATTTATTCTCGATACCCGATTTTGTAAATATAGAAACAGAAAACTTTAAGAGCAAAGTTCCAAGAGATTTAGAAATAAAAATAGGCGATAATTATATTAAATCATTATATTATTCGACATTGGCACATCAGGGATTAAGTATATTAGGTGGAAAAGCTCCACATAATCACGCAATTGTTTTTGGAGGAGTTACCACAAAACTTAATCAATATGAATATTCAAAGGCAGTTGAAATTGCAGATGAGCTTTTAAGTTTTTGTCAATATATGCTTGAGGACTACTATATTATAGAAAAATATTATACTGAATATTTTAATATTGGTGATTCTGGTAGTAACTATTTAAGCTTCGGACTATTTGATGATACTCCTGAGTTTAACATATGTAGTAGTGGAGTTTTAATTAATAGAAAATACTCTGAACTTAATTTAAATGATTTAAAAGAATATGAGTTTGTAGATGATATTTCTTTCATAAAAGCTCCAAGATATTTAAATCTACCTATGGAGGTAGGTCCTCTATCAAGAAATTGCATCAAAAACGGATGGGTTAAAAGCTCTACATTAGGCCGAATTAAATCAAGGGTTTATGAAGCAAAGTCAATTGCAGAAAATATAAAAAATATGCTCAAGGAAGTAGCAATAAATAAAAACTCCACAAGCAAAGATGTATTAGATGGAACTGGAATAGGCACTACAGATACAATAAGAGGTGCTCTTTACCATAGCGTAGAGATTCAAAATAAAAAAATAAATCAATATAATATAATAACACCATCAGCATTTAACCTATCACCTACATATAATGGTATTAAAGGACCTCTTGAAAGAGCTCTTATTGGGACTTATATTGAAGACACTTCAAATCCAATTGAGATTATAAGAACCGTTCACTCCTTTGACCCCTGTGTATCTTGTGCAACTCATTTAGTAAGTAAAGATGGAGTATTATTAAATGAAAACCATTTTGTGCATAGGTAATATTCTGATGCAGGATGATGGGATAGGTATTGTAATTGGTCATATACTTAGGAAAAAGGGAATAGATTGTATAATCTGCGAAACAGATATCGCCTTTATAAATGAAGTATTAAATAGCTATGATGATGTAATTGTAGTAGATGCTGTTGACTTTAATCTACCTGCAGGAAGCTCTATTATAATTCCCCAGTTTGAATATAAACCTTTTTATAACTTTCATCACGATATATTATTTTATAAATACAAAAAAATAACGCTATATGGAATACAGGTCGAATCTATAGGCATAAACATAAATATATCTAAAAGCTTACGTTCTAATCTTAAGTTATATGTAGATGAAATTATAAAACTTTATAATTCCAAATAAAATATCTATATAAATCATTGACAAGCACCAAATAGTAATTGTATAATAATTGCAAGATTTAATTTAGAAACTTTCACGGAGGTCTCTTATGTATAAAGCATTTTCATTAAGCAACAACAAAGCAATGATCAACTTTTCTTCCTACTACTGTGACTCCTATGAAAAGGTGCTTGATAGCGAAGGATTTGAAAAGGTATTATCCTCATATCTTTCAAAATCTAAAAATACAAATACTAAAGCCTACAGATTTATATCAGGTAAATTAGGCTCTGATGACCTATCAATTATAAACAAAGAAGTTATATCACTTTTTAAATTACTTTCTATTATGAACCTTGATGAAATAATAAAAATAAACGAAAAATACAGCACATTTTCAAGTTATAAAGAGGAACTTATTGATTTTGTGGAAGATCTATATAGATATTGGCGTAAGATTGAAAGATACACACTAATATTTAACAATAAGGTTACCGAAGGACTTGAAAAAACTCGCTTTATTGAAGCAAATCAAGATTTTTCTAATTTAGTATTATCACTATATAGAAAAGTTGAAGAAAATATATTGCAAATAACCCCAAATGTATATAGACAACTCCCCGCAGGAGGCAACGCAGGCCTTGTTTTAAGTAATAATGACTGGAAAATTCCCCCTCTGTATGAGCCACTAAAGAATATTCCTTTTATTGAAAATATCTTGCTTGATCCCCCCTTCATTGTATATCCTAAGAAGAACAAGCGAGAAGGAACATTTAAGGAAGTATTTGAAAATCCAATAAAAGATTGCAAGATTACAACAAGGCACTGGTTTTGCTTTCCTGCTAAAGTTGGGGATTTATTAGCCTATATCTATTTTCATAGAGATTTTATGTCTCACGGAATTTCACTTTGTAATTTGTTTGAAATTGCAAAAAAGGAAGAATACCAAGGTAAAAAACCGGATATAGTATATGTATTTGGTGCAAGATGCAACTCTAATGAAACAAAAACCGTATTTTATAATGATATAGAAAACGACATTATGCTTGGTTTAGTTTCTTATAGCGATGAGATAGATTACTTTGGATATATGAAGAAGATGACATTAACTCTTCATAATTTAATTATGCTAAAGAGGGGTTATCTACCACTCCACGGGGCAATGGCAAATATTATACTAAAAAACGGCAAACAGGCTAATGTAATTTTTATTGGAGATAGTGGTGCTGGTAAATCTGAAACCCTTGAAGCTATTAGAAATCTTAAAGCAAACTTTGTAAGTGAGCTATCTATAATATTTGATGATATGGGAACAATTAGACTAAAGAATGATGACGTTCTTGCCTATGGTACTGAAATAGGTGCCTTTGTAAGACTTGATGACCTTGACCAAGGTTATGCCTTTAAAGAAATAGATAGAAGTATTTTTATGAATCCTGATAAAACAAATGCAAGACTTATAATACCAGTATCAAGCTATAAAGAAATTATCAAGGGCCATAAAGTTGATTTATTCTTATATGCCAATAATTATGATAAGGTTGATGATGGTAATTCTATAGAATTATTTAATGATGTTGAAAAGGCAATAGATGTTTTTAAATCAGGTAAAAGGCTTGCAAAAGGAACAACAAATGAAGTAGGTCTTGTATCATCATATTTTGCCAATCCATTTGGACCACTTCAATGGCAAGATAGATCTAACGAATTAATTGAAATATATTTTAAAACCCTATTTGATAAAGGAATAAAGGTTGGTCAAATAAAAACACAGCTTGGAATAAAAGGTTTAGAAAAGGAAGGACCAACCCTTGCTGCGAAAGCTTTATTTGAATTAATAAATAGCCTATAAAGTTTCCCCTTCATGCGATTTATATAAAACAGAAGAATCCGTGAACATATTTTGTTCACGGATTCTTTTTGTAATTTAATCAACATCTTTCAGTAGATAACCTATTTATTGCATTTTTAAATTGTGGTATAAACCCTATTACAATGCATAAAATGAGGTCTGGTAATAGATAAGTTAAATTATATACTAAAGAATACACTAATACATTTTGTCCTTCAGGTGCATAGGATGCAAAGAATATTACTCCCGAAATAACGTGGAAGAATAGCCTTCCAACCCCTCCTAACACCATACCAACAGGTATATTTTTTCTTGATAAACCAGCAAGCCCTAACGCTCCAAAGGCAAGTGGATAGTCTATTATAACCTGTGCCCAATGAACAATATAAGGCTCTTGTATAAATTGAAGTATCCCATAAATTGCACCTACAATTACTCCATCCTTCACTCCATAGGTATATGCAAATATAAAAAGTGGTATTAAACTTCCAAGTGTTATAGAACCACCTTGTGGAAGTTTAAAAATCTTAATGTAGGATAGCACAAAGGAAAGGGCAATACATAGACTTGCTGTTGTTATTTTTCTTGTGTCAAATTTCTTCTCCTTAGTATTAGATTTGTTTAGATAGATTGATGTAATGGCAATAAGCACCAACGCCCCAAGAATTGCCCAAACATAGGGCTTAATCTTTAAAAGTCCTTCAAAAAAATGCATAAAAAAACCTCCTTTTTTTATACAGACGCAAAAAGGAGTACTTTTCCGCTTCCCTTCGCTGGCATTACCCAGTTCAGGTTCTAAGGGTCGAAGGTTTTACCTTCCTCTCAGCCTAAGGCTCCCCCAGCGTCTGCTTTATTATTTTCAATATAATTATACTATTCTGACGCTCAAAATACAACTCATATTTCTAAAAATTGTATTCAATAATAAAATAAGATTCAAGGGAATATATACTAATAAGTATTGATTTATTTTAAAATTAGATTTATAATATATGTGTCAAATATATCTGGGTGTGGCGCAGATGGTAGCGCGCAAGAATGGGGTTCTTGAGGCCGCTGGTTCAAGTCCAGTCACCCAGACCAAAAGCCTTGGCATATGCCAAGGCTTTTTTAGTCATATATGGTACAACATTTCACATAAGTGAGACTATTCAAACCAAAGCTTTATTTCTCTTTCAGCTGAATCTTTACAATCAGAGGCGTGAACTAAATTATATGTATCTTTATATGCAAAATCCCCTCTTATTGTTCCTGGCAGTGCATCTTGATATTTTGTTTCACCATTTATATTTCTTACACATTTTATTGCATTTTCACCCTCTATTATCATAGCTATAACCATTCCAGATGTTAAGTATTTTATAAGCTCCTCAAAAAACTCCTTTCCCTTATGTTCCTCGTAGTGCTTCTCTGCCAATTCTCTTGTAGGAAATACAGACTTTATTGCCTTGATTTTTAATCCCTTCATCTCATACCTCTTTATTATTTCTCCAATAAGCCCCCTCTCTACACCATCAGGTTTAATTAAAACTAATGTTTTTTCCATTTTTATCCCTCCAATCTAATATTTATGTGTAAAGTTTATAAATTTAATGTATAATATTAACGAGGTGATTTTATGCAAAATTTATATCCAAACGAAAAAATAGAAAATCAACCTGTTGTAGTAAGAAAAATTGAAAAAAAAATAGGTCAAAATGATAAAGGATACTACCATCTTCAAATAAGCTCTGGTATAAAAAACTATGATGCTAAGATTTGGAATGACAGTCCTGATATTGCAGAAAAAATAGTACCCGGATGCTTTGCCTATATTTCAGGAGTTGCTAAAGATTTCAAAGGAACCCTTCAAATACACATAAACAAAATAGAAAAAGTCGATAATCCAAGCCAAGAACTAATAAATAAAGTTATACCCTCCTGTTATTTAAATAGCGAACAAATAGAAAAAGAACTATTTGAAATAATTGATACTATAAAAAATGAAAAAATAAAACAACTATTAAATAATATATTTACAAATGAAAATATTAAAACTTCTTTTTTAAAAAAAGCGGCTGGTGCAGAGATACATCACGCATACATAGGTGGTCTTGCACAGCATACCATTGAAGTTGCAAGAATTGTAATTAATTTTACACAAATATTTCCATATGTCAACTATGATATTGCTGTAGCCTCTGCATTACTACACGACATCGGTAAAATAATTGAGCTATCAGATTTTCCTGAAAACAAATATACAACAAGGGGAAAACTTATAGGCCATATAAACATTGGAATTGAAATACTAAATAGCTTTATAACAAAAATACAAGATTTCCCTCAAGCCTTAAAATATGAACTTGAACACTGTATTCTTTCTCACCACGGAACCTTAGAGATGGGTTCACCAGTTCTTCCTATGACTCTTGAGGCAATAGCTGTTCATAATGCAGATAAGGCAAGTGCTGAAATTAATGCCTTCCATCTTGCAATAGAAAGGGATGCAGGAACAGACGCTTGGACAGACTATAATCCAACCTACAAACGTGCTATAAAAAAATCTATAAATATATAAAAGCTAATCCATAGGATAATAGTCCTATGGATTAGCTTTTTTCCTTTGACTCTTCTTTTTAACAACCTTCAACCTAAAGAAATCCTCTCTATCCTTTTCCTCCAAAACATCCTGTATATATTTTACTATCTCCTCATACTTTGGTATCTGTATGTTTTGAAGTGCATTGGCTCTTTTTTGAGTCTTTTTTATTTCCATAGCAAGTTTAAACACTGCATTTTCAACCTCTGCATATTCCATAATGAGATATGTTATTTCCGAAAACTTAATAAAGACAATATCCATAGCAGTATTTGTTTGATAAAAGCTATAAGTTGGCTCTTTATGTTTCTTATCATATCGTACTATGGGCACTTCAACCCCCATTACACTTTTAAACAGTAAATTAAACTGCCCATTTTCGGGAACAGTATGGGATATCTCCTCAACCGTTGAAACACCCATTGTTATATTTGCCATTCTAAGTGCCTCATAGGCCTCTTCAAACTTTTTATTTATCATCTCCTGTATGTCCTTTGCTTTATCAACATATGCCATCATTTCTCTAATTAGTACATTTCTCTTTTGGTCTAAAAGTTCATATCCCTTTTTAGAAAACTCTAATGTTGATTTAGCACTAATAAGGTTAGATTTTGTTGGCGCAATATTTTCCATTTAATCACCCTCTATAATATGCATCTAAGAACTTAGGGTTAATTCTATCCAATTCATTCTTAGGTAGTATTGATAATATTTCCCAAGCAATTTCTAAACTTCTATCTATGTCTCTATTTTCATTAAACTCCTGCCTTAAAAATCTATATTCAAATGCTTCTCCAAATTCTAAATACTTTTTATCTATTTCGGACAGTTCATCTTCTCCTATAACCTGAGATAGTGCCTTAACCTCCTGAACCCTTGAATAGGAGGAAAATAATTGATTAGCCACATCAGGATGGTCTTCTCTTGTGTATCCTTCACCGATTCCATCCTTCATAAGTCTTGAAAGTGAGGGCAGTATATTTATTGGTGGATAAATATTTCTTTGATATATTTCTCTGCTTAAAACTATCTGTCCTTCTGTAATATATCCTGTTAAATCCGGTATAGGATGTGTTATATCATCATTTGGCATTGTTAATATTGGTATTTGAGTAATTGACCCTTTAGAACCTTCAACCATACCAGCCCTTTCATATAGACTTGCCAGGTCTGAATATAAGTACCCAGGATATCCCTTTCTTCCTGGTACCTCCTCCCTTGCTGCAGATATTTCTCTTAAGGCTTCGCAGTAACTTGTAATATCAGTCATAATAACTAATATATGCATATTTTCATAGAAAGCTAAATATTCTGCTGCAGTTAATGCACATCTTGGTGTTACAATCCTTTCAACTACAGGGTCATCTGCTAAATTCATAAACATAACAACCTTATCTAAAACTCCAGCCTCTTGAAATGTCTTTATAAAATAATGGGCATCATCGTGCTTTATTCCCATAGCAGCAAAAACAACTGCAAATTCTCCTTCTCCCTCTGCAACCTTTGCCTGCTTTACAATTTGTGCAGCTATTTGATTATGTGGCAAACCATTTCCTGAAAATATAGGGAGTTTTTGACCTCTTATCAAAGTAGTAAGTGTATCTATAGCTGATATACCTGTTTGAATATAGTTTCGTGGATACCTTCTTGCAACTGGATTTATTGGGCTTCCATTTACATCAAACTTAATTCCACTAAAAACAGGACCCCCTCCATCTATAGGCTGACCTATTCCATTAAACATTCTACCTAATATTTCCCTTGAAAGTTTAATCTCCAAAGGTTTTCCTGTAAACTTTACAGAAATATTATTTACAGACATTCCGGATGTATTCTCAAAAACCTGCACTATTGCTAAATCGTTATTGAGCTGTACAACCTTACCGTGTTTTGTTTCTCCCTGCACCTTTATCTCTACCATTTCGTTATAAGATACACCCTCAACCCCTTCTATTACTATAAGAGGGCCTTCTATTTTCTTTAAACTCAAATATTCCTTATGCATATTAATCACCCTCATATTCTCTTATTAAATTAGAGAAATATTCATTAATATCTTCCATCAACAAATCAAATTTATCTCCATAATCATTGGGTATTTCATATTTCATTTTTATTATTCTATAAAACAACTCACTCGTCTTAATTACAGAAATAGGAACCCCTACCTTAACAGCTTCCTTTGCAAGTTTATAAAAATTATCAATAACTTTAAGCATCATATACTGCTTAACTAATGGAACAAATGTATCATCCTTATGGTAGGCATTTTGCTGCAAATATCCTACCTTCAAAAGTCTTGCAATCTCAAGAATTAATCTCTGCTGATCAGGAAGTACATCCTCACCTACTAATTTTACTGTCTCTAACAGCTTACTTTCCTCCTGCAAAACCTTTATCATTTCTCCTCTTAAAAATATCATATCCTCTGCTACATTTTGTTTATACCAATCCTCAAGTTGTGTAATATATCCACTATAACTCGATAGCCAATTTATAGCAGGATAGTGTCTTGAATAGGCAAGCTTTCTGTCTAATCCTAAAAAAGCACTAACAAATCTCTTTGTATTTTGTGTAACAGGTTCTGAGAAATCTCCTCCTGCTGGTGAAACTGCTCCAATTATTGTAACTGAAGCCTCTTTATTATTAAGTGTCTTAACATAACCTGCCCTTTCATAAAACTCTGCCAATCTTGATGGAAGATATGCAGGATAACCTTCTTCTGCTGGCATCTCCTCTAATCTTCCTGATATTTCTCTTAGTGCCTCTGCCCACCTTGAAGTTGAATCTGCCATAACAGCGACATTATATCCCATATCTCTAAAGTATTCAGCTATAGTTATTCCTGTGTATATAGATGCTTCTCTTGCAGCAACTGGCATATTTGATGTATTTGCTATAAGTATTGTTCTATTCATTAAGGGTAGATTTGATGTTGGATCTATTAACTTTGGGAAATCCTCTAAAACTTCCGTCATCTCATTTCCACGTTCTCCACATCCAATATACACAATTATATCGGCATCCGACCACTTAGCAAGTTGATGCTGAGTCATTGTTTTACCAGTTCCAAAACCACCTGGTATAGCAGCAGTTCCACCCTTTGCTATAGGGAAAAATGTATCAATTACTCTTTGACCAGTTATAAGAGGTTTTTGTATAGGTAGTCTCTCTTTAACTGGCCTTGGAATTCTAACCGGCCATTCCTGATACATTTTAAGTTCAGCACCACTATCTAACTTTACTAATATCGTTTCTAAATCATACTCTCCATTCTGCCTAACTTCTTCAACCTTTCCCTTTATATTTGGTGGAACCATTAAATAATGTTTTATTAAAGGAGTTTCATCTACAGTACCAAATATATCTCCTTCCTTTAGTTCATCACCAACCTTAACCTTTAATTCTACATACCATTTTTTCTTTTTATCTATTGTTGCAAGTCCTATGCCCTCTTTAATAAAATTTCCTGATTTATCAAAAATAATATTTAATGGTCTCTGTATACCATCAAAAATATTTCCAACTATGCCAGGCCCTAATGTAACTGACAAAGGTTTTTGTGTTGAAACAACTTCATCATCAATTTTTATTCCAGTTGTTTCTTCATAAACCTGAATTGTGCCTAATTCTCCATCAATAGAAATAACTTCTCCAATTAATTTTTTTTCACCAACAGTAACCATTTCTCTCATTTTAAAGTTTTTCATATTCCTTGCCTTTACAACAGGACCATTTACATAAACTACTCTTCCTGCTGAACCCTCCATTTTACCACCACCTATAGCATAGCAAATAATTTTTCTCCTATTTTTTCTCTATTTTCATCTACTATATTTTCAATAGAAAAATCATATTTAAAATTATTTTTTAAATCAATTAATATAAAACCTCCACTTACACTTTCATCAAAAACTACATTTAAAAGTCTTGTCTCTTTATCTAGATCTTTACCCCATAAATCCCAATCCTGCCTAGTCACTATCAAATTAGCCTCTTTAATATCATTATTTTTTATTATGCTAATCAGCTTGTTAGAAAAATATTGTTTATATTCTTTTCTACTCTTATTTTCACTTATATAACAAATCACATCCTCTATTGCTTTGTTATAAATGCTATTTTTTCTTTCTAATATAATTTTCTTTCCTCTTATGTGTGCCTTAGATAATGTTTGCGTTCTATAAAGTTCTATTTCGCTTTTTACCTTCTTATCCAACTTACTTGCCTCTTCTTCAAATTCCTTCTTTTTTTCACTTAAAATTTTTCCATATTCTTCCTCAAACCTTTGAATAACAATTCTATTTTCCTTTTCAACCTTTTCATAGACCAATTTAGTAAAAAGATTTAGTTTTTCTTCTATAGTTATCATAAAAATCACCTCAAACTTTTATGCCCACAGAATTTCTAACATAGTTTAATATATAATCATTATCCTTATTTGAACCGTGTCTATCAGGTATCTCTACAATTAGTGGATAAGGTTTTTTTAGTTTAATCTCGGTAATTTCATCTTTAATAAGTTCAGCCGCCTTTTCCGTTATC
Organism: Caloramator proteoclasticus DSM 10124; assembly: GCF_900129265.1. Taxonomy (GTDB): domain Bacteria; phylum Bacillota; class Clostridia; order Clostridiales; family Caloramatoraceae; genus Thermobrachium; species Thermobrachium proteoclasticum. The sequence continues at coordinate 21,612 of NZ_FQVG01000009.1, forward strand.
GCAAGTATTCCTATATTTTTATCCTGTAAAGCTACATTTAAGGCTTCCTTTGCTTCATTTCTTTCGTGAACAACCCTCCCCTTTATTCCTGCAAGTCTTAAACCAACTAATGTATCTCTATTATCAGAAATTAAATATATAATCATAAAACCACTTCCTACAACCTTCCTAATATCATTATTGAAATGATTAATCCATAAATTGCTATACCCTCTGCAAGACCTACAAAAATAAGTGTTTTACCTAATATCTTTGGATCCTCAGATACCGCCCCAAGTGCTGATGAACCAACTGAACCTACCGCATAACCTGCACCTATTGCAGCAAGTCCGGTACTTAATCCTGCAGCTAAAAAACCAATACCTGCAGAAGGATTATTAGTTCCTGCTGCATTTGCAACCTGTGGTATCATTGTTATAATAAGTCCTGTTAAAACAGGTATAAATGAAAATACATTTGCCTTTATAGCCTTTTTTACACCTAATGCATTTGTTTCTTCTCCCTTAAAGAGCTTTACTACTCCTTTTGAGATTGTTAATACAACAATTAAAACAGCTAATATTATAAATACATACATAAAAATTCCTCCCCTTTTATAGTTTTACTGGATTATATTCATACCCTGTACCACTAAAAAATTTACTAAAGAGTTCGTAATATTCGAGCCTTAAACCTTGGATAAAAACTATCAAGCCCTCAAGCCCAATAATCACAATGTTTCCAAATACAATCATTAAAATGCTTTCAAGTTCATTTCCCATCATTTTAGCCAATGTTTCAAAGGCTATAAAAAGACCAACGTGATTTATTGCAAAGGCTCCTACTCTAATAAAAGATAACGTATTACTTAGCATACTAAGTAGTGTTTCAAGTACGCCAAATCCACCTTCAATATAATAATCTGACTTTGACTCACTATAGAGCTTTTTATTTCCCTTTATTAAATTAGCTAAAGGTTCCTTAAGCAGCATTAAAATCAATAGAAAAACAAGTATTAGTGTTATTAGTGAACTTGGTATAATTCTCTTTGCGTCTCTTACATTTGAAACTATTAAGTATAAAAGAAGCCAATAAAAAACAAGTCCAGCCAATCCATTTCTGCTAAACAAACCATTTTCAACATCCTTTTTTATAAAACAGTTAATTAGGTTGTATAAATATCCTATACTTAACAAGAAAACACCTATACCAACTGCCCAAATTAGAACCTTATCTATACTTGCCATAGGTCTAACTAAAAGTGCTTCAATGATATCCTCAAATCCAAAGACACTTCCATACAAAAAACCAAAAACTGTTGAACTTATACCAAGCCTTGCAAGAACCCCACCTAAATTAGGTCTTGCCTTTTTCTTTTCCAAAATTAATCCTAAGGTCAAAAGAACAAGCCCTTGTCCCACATCACCAAACATAGCTCCAAATAAAAACATATAGCTTAATCCTACAAAGGCAGTAGGATCTAATTCATTGTAGGACGGTATACCATAAAGTTTAACCACCGACTCAAAGGGACGTAATAAGAAACCATTATAGATACAGGTAGGTGGCTCTAATCCCTCCCTTAAATTTTTATAATCCTTATAAATTATAATCAACTTATTTTCATAATCTCCCAAGTATTTTGATAGAGCCTTCTTTTTAAAACTTGGTATCCATCCACTCATATAGAAAAATTCATTTGTACAGCCCATATTTGACTTGAGCTCTTCTATCTTATATTGCATCAAAAGTTTAGAATAAAATACTTCAATAAAATTTATATATTCCTTTTTAAGCTCCTTTATTTTGTTTTTGATTATTGCTATTTCCTTCTCTATTTGCCTTTTTCTATTCTCTATATCAGCAACCCACTGATTAGGGCTACCACTAAATTTAAAATTCAACTGCAATTCATCAAACTCTAATGAATTCAATACCCTTCTTACTTCAATTTCAACAACCTTAGGAACAAACACCATTATCATTGAGTAATCTTGATTCTTATCAAGTTTCAAAACTATTGCAGGTATATTCTCGTAATTCTTTTTTAGCTTTTCCATATTGTAGTTTAAAACTTTTCCCATAATAAAATCAATATATTTCATTTTAAACAGGTCATCTAAATTGATATTAACATTCTTCATTTTTTTAATATAATTCTCAATCTCACCAATCTGTCTATACTCCTCCTGCAATCTATTTAGCTCTCTGTTTTCCTCGTTTACCTCCTCATAAATTCTCTTAAGTTTATTTACATCATCTAAAAACACATAGTCCTGTTCTACAATCTTTTTTTGATATTTTTTCCTTATTTCAAACATATCGCAGAGTTCATCATAAACTTTATTTATCTCATTTAAATCTAAATTAGATTGATACTGCTTTATATAATTAAAATCTATAACCGCGTCAACTTCGTCCTTTGCTTGAAGTATCGGGAAATTATTTTCATTAATCTCTGACATTGCATTTACAAAATGTATTGATTCAGATAACACAATCCTCTTTGCTATATCCTCCAGCATATCCATATGCCCAATAATGTTGACAAACTCCATCTTGGCAACCGCCATAAAACCACCCCACAGTTAGACAGCCTTTATTAAAAAATTATTTGACTGACTAAGTTCTATTCCATACCTAACCATTTCAGTAATTGAAACAATATCTCTTATTTCAAATTCTATTATCTGCATTAAGACTAATACATTTGATATGTCCCTCTTATTTTTTCTTATTGTATTTATTAATTTATAATATATATATCTGTTCATCCTTCTTTCCATATATATATCCTGCATATCATCTCCTTTAATTAGAAATGAATATGGAGTAAGCTTTATTCTATCCTCTAATTCCTCAACGCTTTTTGAATAACATAATTCCTTAATGCTTTTATAATTTAACTTTCCGCCACCATCTATGGTGTAATTAAACAATTCATCTGGATACATATTATAAAATTTTTTACCTCTATATATCCATTGGAGATTTATCATATCAATAATGGGTCCAAATACTTCAAAGAATGCTTTTTTATCAATTCCTGATAATTTTTTTATTTTCTTGAATAGAATTAAAAAATATGTTTTATCTAATACCATTTCAAATCTGAATAGATTTTCTTCTTTATTACCGTCTAATAAATTTTTTAAATAAGGATAATAAACAGAATTATTTAGAAACTCTATTAGTTCAACAATTGATTTTGCCTTTATAATATTATCGACATTAATGTTTTTGTAATAATCAACAAATACCAAGTATTCTCTTAGGGACTGTAGTTCACCTTCAATGTGTATAAGCCTTGCAAGCCTCTTTAAATCATAAATTTCATATTTTGAATAGAAGGTCATAAAAAAATCCCTATACTCTCCACTAAAATAGTTATCAAATTTGTCAATATAATAGATTAACATCATTTTTAACTTTTTTTCTAATTCATCTCTATGGATGTCATTTAGATTATCACTTGCTATATATCTTCCATAATCACTATTTTTGCTAAGATATAGAGCAATTTCATTAACTGAAGTTAGTGATAATAATTTTTTATAGTCGTCTCCCTTTAATCTTCTTCCTAAAATTGAATGTACCTTTGTATTAATTGCTTCATAATTTACAACAGCAGGCATAAGCATCACCTATCTTTTTCAAAAAAAATATCACAATATACTTCTTTTAAAAACTCTTGCTTTATTAAACTATACTTTCCTTCTATTCCATCTGCTTTTGAATTATACATTCCGATTATTTTCATCTCTTCATTTTGAATATTTTTCATTTCCCTATCTTTTATATCCTGTAATTCATTAATTTTTTTATCCACTATCTCCTTTTTCATCAGTTCTATTTTTCTATTAAATTCAGCTTTTTTTCTTCCAACATCCTCATCAACTTTTCTCCTAAGTTCTTCAGCACTCCTATCGATGTGTATTATATTTTGAATAACCTTTTCAACATTATCCTCCATTTTCTCACCCCCCTGAACTAAATCATAAAACAATTTTACTCCCATAATTTTAATTTTACAAATTTTATAAATTGAATAATTTTATGTATTAGTTTTTATTATCTGATATTTTTTTAGTATCTTAATACCTTCAAATATTTGCATATATTTTCTTGTTTTTTCTACATTTACCTCTATGTTTTAAAATTAAATTTTTAATTTTTTTTAAATTAAAAAGGGAGGAATTACTCCTCCCTTTTTATTCCTATCTTTTCACCCATATAAACATAGGTTTCATAACCCTTTTGTGTCTGTTCTAATATGTCACCATCTATTATGGCTATATTTTCTTTAAAGAAAAGAATAACTGTTGACGCACCAAATTTAAAATATCCCTTTTCATCTCCCCTTTTAACCTCTTCATTTGGCTTATAGGTTTGAACAATTGAACCAACAAAGGTTGCCCCAACCTCTACATAGAGAACATCCCCAAAATTTTTAGAATGAAAAATACTCCATTCTCTCTTATTTTCACAAAATAACTTTTCTATTTTATCAAGTGCAACAGGATTCACCGAATAATAGCATCCCTTTATCTTATTTGTCTTTTCGCATATTCCATCATCTATAAAATGAAATCTATGATAGTCAGATGGACATAGTCTAAAAACTAAACAAGTTCCTTTATTATATTTGTCAGCCACCTCATCATCACCAATTAATTCCCTTAAGGAATATGTTATATCCTTAACCTGCAAAAGCATATCTATATCTATATTTTGATATGCCAAAACCTTCCCATCACAGGGTGATATAAGAACCCTATCCTCTTTTTCAATATTCATCATATCCTTCTTAAGTTTTCTGTAGAAAAACTCATTAAAGCTCTTAAATCCACCCTCTGGAACTTGGAATCTATCCATATCCACATTAAAATCCCTTATAAATTTATCTATCTTTTTTCTGCTAACAGACATTGAACAATAAATACCATAAAGCCTTGAAGCTATTCTTCTCTTAATTAAAAAGTGAAGAAGTCCTGCACCAAAAAGCCTTGAACCATATATCCATTTTATAGCCCAATTACCCGCTACCCTTTCTATTTGATATTCTTTATTTCTTCTATTGTAAAACTTTATCATAATTTTACCTTTCACTCCCCAAAATATTGTCATCCTACATTATAGTATAACTCTTAAACTAAAGCAATAATAAAAAGGCTCAGATTAATGACACCCCCACTTGTTAGCTAAAGTATGAAAATAGCCCCATGAAAGGATTTTAAAAAGGCATATTTCATGAGCTATAGCAATTCTTGCTTTTCAACTTTGAAAAAGTCCATAATTCGGCACAGGACGTGCCGAGTCGAGCGGCCATCAGGACGATGGCATCGCGAGGGTAGGACTTTTTCAAACAAAGAAAAGCTTAGAATTGCTTAGCGAAATGAAGCGATGCCCAAGAAATCCTTCATGGGGCTAACTTTTTCAACAGTCAGAAGGCTGCATATGCAGCCTTCCTTTACTTTTTAATCATCTCTGCAACAGCAGATATACTTCCTAATGTTGAAACAACCTCATTTGGTATAATAAGCTTATTTGCCGGATTCTTAGCCATTTCTTGAAGTGCCTCTACCTGCTTTAATGCAATAACCACTTCATCAGTATTTGATTCGTGAATTGCATTATTAACCTTTCTAATAGCCTCTGCTTGAGCCTGTGCAATTCTTTCCATTGCCATAGCTTTACCTTCTGCTTCAAGAAGCTGTGCTTCCCTCATACCTTCTGCACGTCTTATATTTGCTTCTCTTTCTGCCTCAGCTTGAAGTATCATCGCCTGCTTTTGTCCCTCTGCTCTTGCAATTGCACTTTGTTTTTCACCTTCTGCTTGAAGTATTGCTGCTCTCTTATCTCTTTCTGCCTTCATTTGTTTTTCCATTGCCTGTTGTATTTCGGCAGGTGGTATTATATTTTTGATTTCAACTGATAGTATCTTAATCCCGTATGCATCAGTTATTTCATCTACAACCCTTAAAAGCTCAGCATTTATTTTATCTCTTCCTGATAAAACTTCATCAAGTGTCATATTACCTACTATATTTCTCATATTAGTTATTGTTGAATAAACAATACCTGATTTATAATTCTCAATATTATATATAGCATCCTTTGCATTCATAACCTTATAGAATATAACATTATCTATTGATATCTTTACATTATCCTTAGTTATAACTGATTGTGGCTCAATGTCTAATATCTGTTGCTTTGTTGAAACCCTTGCTCTAACAAAGTCAGCAAATGGTATTAGTATATGCCATCCTGGCTCTAATACTTTATGAAATTGACCAAATCTTTCTACTACATAAAGATAACCTGTGTTAACTATTTTTATGCTTGAAAATATAATGATAAGTAAGAACAACAACACTACTATTAATAAAATTTTGTCCATTATAATCCCTCCACTATTTCTTAATTGAATTTTTTATTTTGTATTCACTTAAAAACATTAAAATTGCCGTAACTAATTGTATAATCATTATATACCATTTTCCGGTATTTGAAATTAAGTTTATTAATGAAGCTATAATAAAACAGCAACCAGCTAAAATCCATAATCCTCTAACAACTTTTTTGTTCATAAAAAAATAAGCCCTCCTTTTAAAAAAGAAATTAATATTTTTCAACAATCAACTTATTTCCTTCTATACCTGTAATTTTAAATTTATCCCCCCTCTTTATTGGCTCCCCTACATTCAAGACATACCAATATATACCTTCATATTTAATTTGTGTCTTATCTTGTATATCTTCCTCTGCCGTCAATACCCTACCTATATAATTTTGCTCCATTGGTTTAAAGGCAGGTGGTGTTTTTTTAAGTGTTTTTCTAACATATGGTGCAACCCAAAGTATAGACGCTATACTAAGTGCCATAAATACAATAACCTGTACTGCAATTGAAGCATTAAACATTAAAAGAATTAATGCTCCAATTCCTCCTATTGCAAAGCTAAAAAATATAAAACTACTTGTAAGTGCATCAATTAAGATTGCTGCAAGTGAAACTAATATCCATATATACAACATATTACCACCTCTACAGCTATTATATACCATTGTAGTTATAAAGTCATTAAGAAAAAATTAAAAATTCCTAATTAATAAAAGGAGCAAAATATTTTGCTCCTTTTATAGTGTTACCCCTCTATAGATTTTTATATCATATTATAGCATCTAAAGCTTGTTTTAGATCTGCTATAATATCCTCCGCATTTTCAAGTCCAACAGCAAGTCTTATAAGTCCATCAGATATACCAGCCTTTAATCTCTCTTCCCTTGTATAAGGTGAGTGAGTCATTGACGCTGGATGCTGAATTAGAGTTTCTGCATCCCCTAAGCTTACTGCCAAGGTGCATACTTTACAAGAATTAAGAACCTTTATTCCCTCTTCAACGCCACCATTTAATTCAAAGGCAATAATAGCACCAGGTAGGCTCATTTGTTCCCTTGCAAGTTCATATTGTTCAAAGCTCTCAAGACCTGGATAGTATACCTTTTTAACTGCCTTATGTTTTTCTAAGAACTTTGCAACCTTTAAAGCATTACTGCAGTGCCTTTCCATTCTAATTTCAAGTGTTTTTAGTCCCCTTAAAATTAGGTATGCATCAAATGGGCTTAAACAAGCACCTGTCATATCCTTTATACCAAATAATCTAACCTGATCTATGAAGCTCTTTTTTCCAACAACAAAGCCCGCAATAACATCGCCGTGACCGTTTAAAAACTTTGTTGCAGAGTGCACAACTACATCTGCACCAAGTTCAATTGGTCTTTGAATATATGGTGTACAGAAGGTATTGTCTACAATTAATATGCAGTCTTCTTTGCTATGTGCGATTTCTGCTACCTTTTTTATATCTATTAATTTAAGATTAGGATTTGCTGGAGTTTCTATATAAATAGCCTTTGTATTTTCCTTCATCGCATTCTTTATATTTTCTGGATTTGATGCATCTACAAAAGTTACGTCAACTCCATACCTTGTAAGTCCGTGGTTTAAATATGCAAAGGTACAGCCATATAGTGTATCTGCAGCAACTATATGATCTCCTGCCTTAAGTGCTGTCCAAAGTGCTGAAGAAATAGCTCCCATACCAGATGATGTTGCAACACAGGCCTCTGCACCTTCTAAAATTGCTATTTTTTCCTCAAGCACACTAACAGTTGGATTACCAAGCCTTGAATAAATATATCCCTCTTCTTTTCCTGCAAATCTGTTTCCTCCCTGCTGTGCACTATCAAAAACAAATGTAGCAGTTTGATATATTGGAGTTGCTAATGTACCAAATTCATTTTTATGGTTTCCTGCGTGTATTGCTTTTGTTGAAAATCCCATATTTTTTGCTTTTTCCCTATCCATAAAGGTTCCTCCTTTGAACTTTTATCAATGAAGTATAAGCAAATATGATGCCAAAAATACAACACTGAAAGTTCAAAGGATTTTAAATTGTTGTAAAGTTTTATTTACATTTTAACTTAAAATTTGTAAACTTATTTTTACGCAAGTAAAGATAGGTTTACAAATAGAGTTTATATTTTTTTATTTTATTCATTATAGTTGTATGGGAAACTCCTAAATGTTTCGCTACCTCTCTGTAGCTCTTGTATTTAATTAATGCCCTTTTTATCACTTCCCTTTCACATTCAGATACAATTTCTTCAAGTGTTCTTTCTTCTTCACTTATATCAATAATATTATTTTGTATAAACTTATCGGTATTTATGTAGATGTTATCCTTTATTAATGTGTCTCCTTCGCATAATATAATTGACCTCTCTACAACATTTTGCAATTCTCTAATATTGCCTGGCCAACTATATTTCATTAACTCTTCTATATAGCCTTTATCTATTCTCTTTATTTTACTATTAAATTTTTTATTTAGATTCTCTACAAAATAATTAACAAGTAGCGGAATATCCTCCTTTCTTTCTCTAAGTGGAGGAAGATAAATAGGCATTACACTTAATCTATAATAAAGGTCCTCTCTGAATTCTCCATTTTTAACCATATCCTCTATATTCCTATTTGTAGCAGCTATAATTCTGACATCTACCTTTGTCTCCTTACTGGAGCCTATTCTCCTAACTACTCCATCTTGAAGGACTCTCAAAATCTTAGCCTGCAATTTTAATGGCATTTCACCTATTTCATCTAAAAAGAGTGTACCTCCATCTGCTTCTTCAAAAATGCCGTTCTTCCCACCCTTTAGGGCTCCTGTAAAGGTTCCCTCTTCATAACCAAAAAGTTCACTCTCTAAAAGGTTTTCTGGAAGAGTTGCACAGTTTATAGCAATAAACTTATTATTTGCTCTACTGCTTAACCTATGAATTGCCTTTGCAAAAAGTTCCTTTCCTGTTCCACTTTCTCCAAGCAATAAAACCGTTGAGGTTGTTTTTGCAACAGATGATACAATTCTTTTTACATATTCTATTTTATTACTTTTACCTATGATATCCGAAAAGGCCCCATCCTTTATTGTGTTTACTACCTCAACAAGCTGCATAGCCTTATTAATATCCTTAATCGAAGCCACTGCACCTATCGTATTTCCTAAATCATCTAATACTGGTCTTCCTGATGTTAAATAATGTATCTTAAAATCCCCTCTATCTACTATTTGCTCTACATTATCATAGGGAATACCATCTTTAAATAATTTAAACATTGGAGCATCTTTATTTATTATTGCTCTTATATCACTTCCAATTACTTCATCCTTATTATATTTAAAAAGTGTTTCACAATATCTATTAAATATTTCAACTTTATAATCCTTATTTACTGCTAGTATTCCCTCATCTACAGCATCAATTATTGCAATTAACTTTCTTTCATTTTTTTCATAGGATAACAATTCAACTTCATCAACACTTAACACCTCTTTAATTTCAAAAATCTTTTCTATTAATCGTTGAAGCCTTTCCTTTGAAATTTCATCTATTTTAATACAAACCTTCTTAGAAAAAACTTCAGCAGCCCTTAAATCTATATTCATTTCATACAACTTTTCAAGTATTTTTAAGGTTATTCCTATTGTATCTTTAGTTCTAATTTCTAATCTTATATTCTCCTTCATTTAATCACCCTTTTTAGATTTATCAAATTATATAGACCAAATACAATAAACCCAATACCTATCAAAAACATTATTACTATTGTAAGCTTTTCAACTATTTCATTATTTTTATTATTTTCCAACCTCTTGATTCCCTTTAATGCTGCTAAATTTAAAAACACAAACCAAATAAACATCCCAACTATAATAAATATCAAAAATATATAATAGTAAATAGGCTTCATATCACTAAATCTATGTATAAGCGTACCACTTATGGTTAACCAAAAGGAATGTGTCATAGGATTTGTGAAGGCTATTATAAACCCCTTTAAAACAGGCTTTGAATCATATTTTTTTATATTTTCATCCCTATTACCCTTATAATTTTTAATATCCTGAAAAGCAAAAAATAAAATAAGAAGACCACATATAATGAAGAATAGACCCTCAGTCCTTTTATTTTGATTCAACAAACTAAAAAGACCTATATTAATAAACAAAATATCAAAGGCATCCGCTAAAACTGCTCCAATTGCAACCATTAACCCCTCATTAATACCACTATTTACTGTCCTTTTTATAGATTCTAAACCTGCCGGCCCAAGGGGTAGTGCAAAGGCTATTCCTGTAAACAATCCTGTTATTATTGTTCTTATTAATAAAATAAAATTTCTCATATCGTCTCACCTTCTATTTAGTCAAAGTCTAATTATATTATATTTCTAAACATTCTAAAAAAGCAAACTGTATTTTACTTTGAAAACAATAAAAGCAGATGTCTTTTTTAAGTATGAATTCGACACCTGCTTTTATATAAAATATATTAGATCGTAATCTTAAAATTAGCATATATTATATCTATGATGAATACTTTTTCATTCTATTTCACAACATTTTCAAGCAAATTATCTATATAATCAATGATTTCATCACAAGAAACACCATTTTTCTTTAATTGAATACAATTATCTGTTCCATAAGACTCTTTTACATTTTTCATAATTTCTCTCATTGGAGTTCTGGCTTCATTTCTTTCTGAAGCATCCTTTCTTCCCTTTAGATATCCTAAAACTACAGCTGCAGCAGTTACCGCACCGCAGGTACTTCCTACTGCCATCCCCCCACCAAAGGCACTTCCTAAATTTACTGGAATATCTAAATTAAATTTTTCATTTGCTGCTTTTATTACTGCCTCTGCACAGTTATATCCTTCTCTATGAAAATCAACAGCTTTTTTCATACTATACCTCCTATATCACAATAATACAATATTATGATATAACTATTATCGTAATTTGTCAAATATTATCGAACAAAAAAGAGGCCGTAAATACAGCCTCTTTTTATAATAACATATTATGCAACCTTATCTGCCTTCTTTGATTCAGTCTTCTTTTCATATACATAGTACATTATGAAAGCTACTATTGAGAAGAATATTGGTCCTGCAACTGACCAGATTGTAGTCTTCATATCTCCAGATAATGCTGGTTCAAGTACTGTGAAGAAGTTTGCAAATCCAACTGTTAGTGTTACAACTATTGATGCAAATAGTGCACTATTATAGCTCTTGAACACTTCAAATGGCTTGTGTATTTCTGTCTTCTTCTTGAATGGAGCAAATGCACCTGAAAGGAACATATATGGTAGAGTCATTGCAACGTTAGTCATCGCAACAAGTATATCAAAGAACTTTGACATTGAATCTCCACCAACTGCAAGTAAAGCTATCATAACAACAACTATACCAGCTTGTACCCACATTGCATATATTGGCATACCATCCTTAAGTTCACCCATCTTCCATGGCCATAATTCAGATGGCGTACCTTCTATCATTTGCTTAAGTGGTGCATAAGTTAGTGTGAAGAATGCTCCCATTAGAGCTAAGAACATTGATATACCAACGAATCTTGCAATTCCTGCTCCCATTGCCATAGCTGTAGCATCGCTAACACCTATAGCTCTACCAAATTCAATACCAAGGTTTGTCATAACAACATAACCTGCGTTTCCTAAGTGAACACCCTCTTGATTTATAACATTTGTCCAGTTAGTAAATATACCAACAAGTAGTATTCCCATTGAGTAACCTATTGATATTATTGCTGCTGATATAGCAACTCCCTTTGGGAATGTCTTTTCAGCATTTTCAGTTTGGTCAACAAGACCACCAACTGCTTCAATTCCACCGTATGCAAATATTGCATAAACTATAAACGCAAGTCCTGCCATTATATTTCCTGCATACTTAGGATTTGGTGATTGAGTAAATGACTTAAGTCCTTCTATTGGTTGAGCAAGTTGTCCCTTGTTTAATATTAGTATTGCTATAGCACCTATCCATAGAACTATGTTAAGTGCTGCAACTGCTGAACCACCAAGTGAAGTAATCTTCTTTATCTTGTCAAGACCCTTTGTTGAGATGTAAGTTACGAATACTATCCATAATATACCAAGTACAGCAAGTAGCTTTGGTCCTGATAATCCAAGAATTACCCAATCCTTTGTTGTATCCTTACCAAATATAGCATTTGAGAAAGGAACCCACATACCTTGTGATACGTTAACCATCCATATAATGTATGAAACGTACCACATAAATGTACCTATAAATGCAAATCTTGCTCCTACTGATTTTTCCATCCAAGAATAAATTCCACCCTTTTCATTCTTGAAGGCTGCACCATATTCAGCCATCATAAATGCAAAAGGAATAAAGAAAGTTATTCCTGAAAGTATAAACCATGGAATAGCAGCGTATCCCATCTTGTAGAATGATCTTGGAATGTTGTTAAAGCCGTACACTGAAGTAAAAATCATAAGTATCAATGATACCAGCGTAAGTTTGCCTGTTGGCTTCTTATTTGATGCCATTGTTTGTCCCCCTCCTTAGGTATTTTTTCTTATTTGTTCATCACACAAATACTATTATACACATTTCGACAACATCCGCAATAATTCTATAAAAAGTTTTTATATTCTTAATTTTTTGATTTTTTTATTTATTTGACTGAATAAATTGATTTCTATTCACTATATAATGAATTTAAAATGTAAGACCTTTAATTATGAATTAAAAAACTTGTTATATTCAATTATAAAAAGTTATAGTTAATATTTAATTTTGTGAATATTTTGCAATTGAAGTTATACAAAAATAATAATGCAGATATAGTCTTTTTATTAATAAAATTTAACACCTATCAAGAGGGGGAATACCTATATTAATAGGCTACAATTTCCTTTATCATAAACTCCCTTCCACAAAGAAGTTCCCAAACTTCACTTTTACAATTAGGACATACCTTATTATTTTGAATAACATTAAATACACTACCACATTCTCTACATATTGCATTTGCAGGTAAAATTTCAATTTTCAATTGTGTATCCTGAAGCATTGTCCCGTCTACTGCAGCTGGATAACAAGCCTCAATATATCTTGGAATCATAGCAGAAAGCTCTCCTATTTGAAGAACAAGAGTATCTATTTTTGTTAACTTATTTTTCTTTGCAAAATCCTCAACATATTTAACAACTTCAATTATAACACCTAATTCATGCATATTAACACCTCTTTAAAAATTTTAGCCCTACAACATTGTCGCCAACTTAAACGTTGGCGACAATATATAATCTATTAAAAACTTAAGCGTCATATAAACTACTTTAAATATTAACCCCTTATTTTTTTCTTGTAAAAACAGACTGCATATACTTTAAAGGCTTTTTAAGAGTAATCCTAATTTTTCGTTTTAGAGCATATTTAACTATTGTTGATTTCATTTTACTAAACTCTGGATTTTGTGCATCGTACTTTTTAACAAGCTTGATTGCATCAAATTTACACTTTGTCACACATTGTCCGCAGCCTATGCACATAAACTCGTCAACAACTGTTGCCCCACAGCTCAAGCAGCGTTCTGTTTCCTTTTTAACCTGTTCTTCTGTAAATGTACCACGTAAATCCCTTAATGTTGTCTTTGCCTTATCTCCATCTACGTGAAGGGGTCTTTGCCTTGGCATTCTGTCATAACCCTCAAGTACAACATTTTCTTTATCAAAAGGCTTGTAATTTCTCTTAGTTCTACCAAGAACTAAACTCTGTCCTGGATGTACAAAGCGATGTATTGATATTGCTCCTTCTTTTCCCATAGCTATTGCATCTATTGCAAACTTTGGTCCTGTTACAATGTCTCCACCTGCAAATACATCCTTTTCTCCTGTTTGATAAGTATCTGGGTCAACCTTTATTGTGTTGTTTGGATTAAGCTCAATTTTTGTACCTTCAATTAATCCTCCCCAATCAATTGCTTGGCCTACTGAAATTAGAACATAATCAGCCTTTACTACCTTTGTTTCATTTTCATCATATTTTGGATTAAACTTCTTATTCTCATCAAATACTGAAACACATTTTTTAAACTCAACCCCAACAACTCTACCATTTTCTGTTAAAATACGTTTTGGTCCCCAAGAGTTATTTATTATAATTCCCTCTGATTCCGCCTCCTCAATTTCTTCCTTGAGGGCTGGCATCTCCTCCTTCTTCTCTAAGCAATACATAGAAGTATTTAAAGCCCCAACTCTTACTGCTGTTCTTGCAACGTCTATTGCAACATTTCCTCCTCCTATCACAACAACATTGCCATTTAGATTTTTAAGCTCTCCTAAATTTACACTGCGTAAGAAATCAACACCAGTTATTACTCCCTCTGCTTCCTCTCCTTCAATTTTAAGTTTTCTTCCAGCTTGAGCACCAATTGCAATATAGAAAGCTTCAAAACCTTGTTTTCTTAAATCATCTAACTTAATATCCTTACCAACTTCAATACCTGTTTTAAACTCTACACCCAATTCTCTTAATATATCTATTTCAGCATTAACGACATCCTTCTCAAGTCTAAAGGATGGTATTCCTAAAGTTAACATTCCTCCTAATACCTTTTCCTTTTCAAATACAGTCACTTTATAACCATCTATTGCAAGATAATAAGCACAAGATAATCCTGCAGGACCTGCTCCAATTACTGCAATCTTTTTACCATAGTTGTGTCTCTTTTTTGGAATATATCTTCTTTCTTTATTTAAATCCTGTTCTGCAATAAACTTTTTAATTTCATCTATAGCAACAGGATCATCTATATCCCCTCTCGTACAAGCTGATTCACAGTATCTTGGGCATACACGTCCACATACTGCTGGGAATGGATTTTCCTTCTTTATAAGTTCAAGTGCCTCTGTATATCTTCCCTGTGCCGCAAGCTTTATATATCCTTGAATACCAATATGGGCTGGGCATTCTGCTTTGCAAGGACTTGAACCAGTCTCTAACACTACCCTTCTATTAGTACGATAATCTACATTCCACTTGTCAGGTCCCCATTCAGTATCATAGGGGAGTTCTCTTTTCTTCTCAGGAATAGGCTTTTTGGAACACAACTTTTGACCAAGTTTTAGGGCATTTGTTGGACAGTTTTCTACACACTCTCCACAGGCAACACACTTATCCTTATCAACCTGAGAAACATAGTTTGAACGCACCAAATCTGGGTTTACAAACATATTAGCATTTCTTAGAGCAAAACATCCACATCCACAGCAATTGCAAATAGCATGGATTTTCCCAGGCCCATCAGTATTTGTAACACAGTGCATCAACCCATTTTCTTCTGCTCTTTTTATTATTTCAAATGCCTCTTCACGAGTAATCTGTCTTCCCCTTCCTGTTCTGATATAAAATTCAGCTGCATGTCCAAGTTGAATACACATATCTTCCTTTAAATGACCACATCCCTCTCCCATTGCCTCTCTTGCGGTACGGCAGGAACAGTCGGAAACTGAAAAAATAGTGTTTTCATTTAGATATTTTGAAATTTCTTCAAAGGAAGCTCTTCTTGTTTCGCCTTCAATAGCCTGTTCAATAGGAATAACACGCATTGGGCCAAGCCCTACTGGTACATTACCTGCTATCTTAGGCCCTCTCTTTTTACCATATGCATCAAAGGCCATACCAAGCTGTGGATATTTTTTTGCGTTTTCTTTATTGTTAACTATCATCTCCATATGACCTGGAACCCAAATTTCGTGCCAAAACTTATCCACACCATCAATTTTATTTACAATAGCAACACCAGCTTTTGCTAATTCCCAAAGTAATCTTTCTGTCTCCTCTAAAGATTTGCCACATTTTTTACTTATTTCTTCTGCACTTTGTGGCTTTCTAAGTTCAAGGCACAGAGCTACCTCTGCCATCTCCTCCGTAACTATAGGCTCTAATATTTTGTATTCTGGGTCATTTGGAGTAATTTCATCCTTTGAACCACGCTTTGTTCTGCTTATCTTGTTTGCTAAATCAAGTACCTTTTCTTTTACCATAATTTTATCCCCCTTCAAAAATTATTCCTTCCAAGCCTTTACCTCATTTCTTAACCAATCTATCCATTCATCAAACCCCTCCCCTGTTTTTGCAGAGATTGGTATAACCTTTATGTTTGGATTTAATTTTTTAACACGCTCCTTTACCTTCTCAATATCAAAATCAAATATACACATTGCATCAATCTTATTTATTAAAAGAACATCTACAACTGAAAACATCAAAGGATATTTTAGTGGTTTATCATCTCCCTCTGGAACACTTAAAATCATTGCATTTTTTGAGGAGCCCGTGTCAAACTCCGCTGGACAAACAAGATTTCCTACGTTTTCAAGTATAACTAAGTCAAGTCCATCTGCCTCAAGTGCATCTAATCCTTGTTTTGTCATATCTGCGTCAAGATGGCACATTCCTCCTGTATGTAACTGTATTACCTTTGCACCAGTTTTTGCAACTAAGCTTGCATCAACATCAGAATCAATATCTGCCTCCATAACCCCTATCTTCATTTCATCCTTTAATGCTTCAATTGTCCTTAAAACAGTAGTAGTTTTACCTGAACCAGGTGAAGACATAAGATTTAGTAAGAATGTCTTTTTGTTTTTTAGCTCTTCCCTGAGTTTATCTGCTTGTCTATCATTATTAGAGAAAATGCTTTCTTTAATTTCAATAATTTTATAGGTATTCATACACCTGCACCTCCATCTATAAAATATTTATGAAAATAATAATTAAAGTAGCACATAATATATTTAATTTTTAAAATGAAACTTATATTATAAATATTCTATGAATTTTAAAGAATTCCTTTTCAACTTTGACAAAAAAATGACCAAAAAAACATATTTCATCAAAACTTAATAATATACTTATAGCATTTTCGCTAACATTAATTGCAGGTCTATCAACAGGTATAGGAAGTGATATAGCATTTTTTGCTAAAAAGATAAATACTAAATTTCTTTCAATAAGTCTCGGTTTTTCTACTGGTGTTATGGTTTATGTATCTATGATTGAAATTTTTTCTGAAGCAAGGAATTTATTAACATCACGAGGTTTATAAAGCAGTAGAAACAAAAAAAGTTGAAGTACTTAATACCTCAACTTTTTTTTGTTTCTATTAATGTTTTCCACCTATTTTGCAGGCAATAGCTTCATTTTCAATTTCTTTTGATATTATATCTGAATATTTTTCTCTGTTCTTTTGAAGCCAACTATTTGCATAAGAACAGCTTGCTGTTGCCTTTAATCCTTTTTCTCTTAAAAACTCTGCAACAACCTCCATCATTTTTGAGGCTACACCTTGTCCTCTTAAAACTGGATTAACATAGGTGTGGTCAATATCAACTTCTCCATTTTCTTTTAAAACATAAGTTGTCTCTGCCATTAATTCACCCTTATCATCTACACTATATATACGCCCGTCTTCAAATTTCCAATTCATATTCTGTACCTCCTTATATAAATTTTAAATAGTTATATTACTTTTTATGCAATTTATCCTTATAATAGCTATCTGAAAGGTAAAGTGCACCTAATGGGTTGTGTGCCAATACTCTATCCTTAACTGCAAAAACAGTTACAGGTGCCTCTGAATATTTTATAAATAACGAATCATGACCTACACAAAGCCCTAATATTATATTTAAATCTGTTTTTTCATTGTTTAAAAACATCGCTTGTCCTATTGGATTACAAATTGCTTCAAAGTTACCTGGCCTAACTTTTTGATGTTCTTTAATATTCAAAAATTCTTTAGGAATACTTCCGTTTTTACATATAATAGAACATACCTCAAATCCATTTTCTTTAAGTATTTGAGCTAACTTTTTAGCTTCTTGGTTTAAACCAACACAAAATGCAATTCCTAATTTTTTAAAATCACATTTATTTGCAAAATCCATTATTTCTTCAAGTCTGGTTTTTTTACAATAACCCTCTGCTTCCACCAAAGCAGAATTATAAGATAATTTATAATTTTCCTCCTGTAAATATAATTCCTTAAATTTCTCAACTTCTTCAGTTTCATTACAAGGGCAGTTTGAGGGTGTTTTTTCTAACTCTCCTCTTCTACAATAATGTTCATTACAGGCTGCACAAGTATACATTTACTCACCTCTTAATATTATAACTTTAACTATTAATAGCTCTATTTAGTTTATTTAATATTTCATCTAATTCTATACCATATTTTTCTGTTACAGATTCTAATGAATCAAACAGATGAGAACACATAATACATACACCTGCTCTCTCATCATACATATGAAAAACATCTTCTGTCTCTGGATATTTTTCTACAATATCAAGCAAAATCATATCCTTTTCTATACTCATAATTCCTCCTAAAAATTTAACATTGCTTTTAATTTTATTCTAACACATAAATCCATTTTGTAAAGGTTATTATCTTATGCTAATAATGTAGTGATTAATATTACTATCTCTTTTTTATTTTAACTTTATTAATTATAACGTATAATAGCAACATACATAATTGATAATATTTTTTTAAAGTTATGCAACTAAACAAGCTCGTTATTTATCTAATAAAGTGAATGAAACAATATGTGCACATATTAGACTACACTTAGAAGGGAGTGCAATAGTTTGGAAATATCGTTGATGGTTAAAAAGGCTAAAAAAGGAGATGAAGAAGCCTTTATTAATCTTATGAAGCAGTATGAAATAGTTCTCTATAAAGTTGCAAAACGTATGCTTATTAATGAAGATGATGTTGCAGATGCACTTCAAGATACAATTATTTCAGCATATGAAAACATAAAAACACTTAAAAATGAAAAATATTTTAATACTTGGATATGCAAAATTCTCATTAATAAATGTAATTCTATTTTAAATAAGAATAAAAAAATTATCCCTGTAGAAGATATATTACCTCAAAAGAATAACAACAATAACGAATTTTTTAAAGTTGAATTAAATGATGCACTTAATACTTTGAATAAAGAATATAAATTGGTGTTAGTTCTTTATTACATTGCTGGCTTTAACATAAGGGAAATAAGTGAATTAACTAATGAACCTGAAGGTACAATTAAATCAAGATTATCAAGAGCAAAAACTATATTGAGAGAGAAATATTTTTTAGATGATGAAGGAGTGATATTAAATGAGATATGATTTTGAAATTGAATTATCAAAGGTTTTAAATAGTGAATGTGCAATTTCTGATAAGGTTAGAGCATCAATAGATAATGCATATGAATCAATAAGAAAGAAAAATAAAAGAAAAAAATATTTTAAAAATACAATTGCTGCTGCTATGTGTTTACTTATGGTTTGTGCTATTCTGTCAAATGATGTAATAGCAAGTGTAATAAAATCATTTTTTAAATTTAACGATAAAGGTATTGAAACAGCTATTAATAATGGCTATATAAATAGGATAGAATCAGAAACAACTAATAATGATATATCAATAAAATTACAAAGCTATTTTGCTGATTCTAATAAAATAGGTATTAGTTTTAAAATAAAAATTGAAGATTTATCATTATTAAAAGGAGATATAGAAAAAATATACTTAAGTTATAGCATTATCGATAAAAATGGTAATTATATTGGACAATCTGGTTATACTGAAGAAGAAAATTTAAATATAAAAAAATCAATCATATCAAGTGTAGAAGATAAATTTGAACTACTCGATTTAGAAAAAGGTGAAGTACAGTATGACATAATTCTTGAATCCTGCGATAGTTCTATACCTAAAATAGAAGAAGCAGTTATAAAAGTAGATAAAGTTAATATATTATATAAAAATAATAAAACTTCAATAAAAGGTAACTGGACTTTAAAATTAATACAAAATAATTTGGAGTATGTTAAAGAATATAATTATAGTGCTTTAAACAGCATACCGAATATAGATATAGTTTCTATTAAGGCTGAGCCTACTTCACTTAATATTATCTTTAACGTAAATCAAGTATATGAAAATAAAGAGTTCCCTATAGACAATCTAATACTTATCGATGAAAATGGCAACGAATATAAAACAAATATCTGTTCTATGAATACTAATGACGGTAAAACTACAATATCCACTAATTTTAAAATAAGCTCTTACGAAGAACACAAATTGTTTAAACTAATAATACCTAATTATGGAGAAATAAAATTACAAAAAAAATAAATTAATAAAAATAAGTGATATGACAACCATATCACTTATTTTTATGTGATTCAAGCCATATTAAAATATCCCTCATAACTTCATCACGGTTAATTTCATTTAGCATCTCGTGTCTTCCATTTTTATAGAACTTATACTCTATATCCTTGATTCCTAATTTTTTATATCTTTCTATCAACCATATAATCGATTTACACTTATTTCCTACTGGATCAAGTTCACCTGCAAAAATATAAATAGGTAAGTCCTTTGGTATTTTAGACATATTACAATTTTGATGTATCATCTTGAGTCCCTTTAAAAAGTCGTAAAAAAAGCTTGATGTAAATACAGTTCCACAAAATGGGTCATTTATGTATTTTTCTACCTCTTTTTCATCACTACTTAGCCAATCAAAATTTGTTTTTGTGGGCTTAAATGATTTATTATAATTTCCAAAGGATAGTTTATTTAATAAGTTACTCTGCCACCTCTCACCTTTTCTTTTCATCTCAAGTTTTGCAATAAGTATTCCAAATTCCAATAAAAATCCCTGTTTACCTGCAGTTCCTGATAAAATTACTCCATCTATACTATCGCCATACTTTTGAATATATCCCTGTGAAAGGAATGATCCCATACTATGTCCCATTAAATATACTGGAATATTAGCATATTCTTTTTTAATAATATCATTTAGTTGCTTCATATCCTCTATCATCCAGTAGAATCCATCTCTTCCTATATATCCGACATTTTCAATACATTTAGCTGTTTTACCGTGCCCCCTATGGTCATTTGCGTATACTACATACCCTTCGTTAGTTATAAATTTTGCAAATCTCTCATATCTTGCAGCCGTTTCAGCCATTCCGTGTGCTATCTGAATTACACCTTTAATCCTTTTATCCTCATCTGGAAGCCACTTGTAAGTATAAATTTCCACATTCTGCTTATCTTTAAATGTAAATTCCTCAATCCTCACATTACCCCCTCCATCCCTTAATTTTATAAGGTACATTTCTTGTTTTAGTTAAAAATTATTTAATATAAATTTATTTATATACTTTTATCAATATATATTCGTGTAAAAATTTATTATTCCTTCAATATAATGAATTTTTATCTATTTATATTTTTGTTAATACTTTAATTTATAGCATATAAACTATCAAAAAATTCCTTCTCAGCTATAATTTTTAAATAAACTAAGAAGGAATCTATAATAAATTCTAAAAAAATACTATTTCAACTGTCTGATAAAATCATCCCAATCCTTTTTTCTTATTGTTTTTGTTGCATTATCATAAAAACAAAATAAGCAGGATATGGATTTAAGGTTTATATACTCCTCTATAACCTATATATCCTGCTAAAAGATATGCAATTGTCTTTGGTATCATCAATAATCCTATCATTGGGTTTATATTATTAAAAAGTATTACAGGTATATAACAGGAGTAAGATACAAAAATCATAATACTTATCCATCTAAAGGTTATATCTTTAGCCTTTTGTGCATCAATATACATCAAAGAGGCAACACTTAAGCCTTGAACTGTAAGAGGGATATTTCTTATAATAGACCAAATATATGGCTGGTTTAAACTTGACCAATTATTTTGAGGTAAAAATAAAATAAATATTCTTAAAATACCTAATGCTATTAAAAAATAGTGAAATATTCCAAACTCCTTGTTAAATCTATATCTCCAAACATATAGAAAAACAATGTAAAATAATGTTACCGTAATAGCTGTTGCTAAGGCACCATATCCAACTAATACTGAATACTTTTCTATTCCCCCTAACATATATGCATATGCTCTAAATCCAACGTGTCCTGTATCTCCAAGAGCAAGTAAAAAGAACGCTAAAAGCAAATATCCCCCCACTTTTTGCTGCTTATCTTGTAATTTTACTTTGTTTAATTTCATCTTTATAACCATTAACCATATTAAGAATAAATACGTAATATTGAATACTATCTCTGTCATACCTCTTAGGTTCTCTGACATAAAACTCCCCCACAAAAATTTAATTCATATTATATAAATATTTACTAAACTCTTAATTAAGTACAGTCATTTTAAATTATTTCCCTAAATTAATATGTTATAAGAGATACGAATGATCTTAAAATTAAAAAGTTGGGTATATATCCCAACTCTTATTACGTAATCATATTTTATCCTAAAGCCACATCTAAAAGCATCATAACAGCAAATCCTACCATAGTTCCTAATGTGGCTATATGCGTATGTTCCCCTGCCTGTGATTCTGGAATAAGTTCCTCAACAACTACAAATATCATTGCACCCGCTGCAAAGGATAATGCATAGGGTAATATACCCTTCATATAGACAACTAAAGATGCACCAATAACAGCTGCAATTGGCTCTACTACCCCAGATGCCTGACCATACATAAAACTTTTAAATCGTGATAGTCCTTCTCTTCTAAGTGGAATAGAAACTGCTGCTCCCTCTGGAAAGTTTTGAAGCCCAATTCCTATTGCAAGTGCAATCGCCCCTGCCAAATTAGCCGATACATCTCCATTATTTAAGGCACCAAAGGCAACTCCAACCGCAAGCCCTTCTGGAATGTTGTGCAGTGTTATAGCAAGTACAAGAAGTATACTTCTTTTTAAACTTGTCTTTATTCCCTCTGCCTCATCTGAAAACATATGTAGATGTGGCATAAACATATCTACTGCTCTTAAAAAGAAACCTCCTAATAAAAATCCTACAACAGCAGGAAGCCAAGGAATAATTCCCATATTCTCAGCCATTTCAATGGCTGGATTTAAAAGAGACCAAAAGCTTGCAGCAATCATAACTCCTGCTGCAAATCCAAGCATTCCATCTAATACTTTTCTATTGAGTTCTTTAAATATAAAAACCATCCCAGACCCTAAAGCTGTTAAAAACCAAGTAAAAAGTGTCCCAAATAATGCTAATATTACTGGACTAAATTTAGAAAAACTCATTATATCACCTCACTAAAAGGAGATTAAATTTAGCATATTTTTGGGTAATTTTTATTAGAATTTAAAATATAAAATAATACAAAGTTATCAATAGACTTAATAATATTTTGAGTCTAAAAAATTTTATATTTTTATCTGACTATATCCATATATACCCTTCCATCTTTAATCTCAACTATCCTATCAGCCTTTTCTGCTATTCTCCTATCGTGTGTTATCACTATAAACGTTGTACCCATTTTTTTATTAATATCCCTCATTATCTCATATACAGCTTCTGTAGATTCTGAATCTATTCACTTAATAGATTTATTGCATACGCTACTGCTGATTCTTTATCTTCTTTTTCTAAATATGACATCAACTTATCATAAAACTCCATAATAAACACCTCTTTAGAAAATTATTATTTGTTAATAATTATATTACTTTATAAATATTATTTCAAGAAAAATAAGTTTTTAAATAATACATAAACAATATAAACGTTTCTATAAAATAAAAAGCCTTGAAAAAACAAGGCTTTTTAACATATTATTGATATTATCTCATATCCTTTTCAGTATAGTAAACAAACCCTATTGCACCTGGACCTACGTGTAGTCCAATTACAGGGCCAATATCTACAATATCAGCTTTAACTCCAAGCTTTTCTTCTATCAATTTTGAAAGGTCTAATGCCTCTGAATAGCAATTGATATGATGAACAACTATTTCCTTAAGACCATAAATAGAACTATCCTTAACCAACTTATCTATCATTGCAGATACAGCATTTTTCTTCGTTCTAACCTTAGTTAGAATTGCGGTTTTTCCATCCTCAACTGTTAATATTGGAATAATCTTTAAAAGATTTCCTATAAGTGCTTTGGCACCACCTATTCTACCACCTTTTTTCAAATATTCAAGATTATCTGGGATAAATAGGAATCTGCTTCGTCTTAAGTTTTGCTTAACTAATTCAACAACCTCATTTAGTGTTTTGCCTTCCTTTGCAGCTCTTGCACCAACTATTGCTGCAAAACCAAGCTGCATACAATTTGACCTTGAATCAATAATTTCTATTTGGGCATCCTTATATTCTTCAAGCACCATATCTTTTACCATAAGTGCAGATGAATATGTGCCGCTCATTTCTGATGAAAGAAATATGCAAACAAGGCTATCTCCATTGGCTACAACCCTTTTCATTTCCTCTAACATTTCTCCGATGGAAGGCTGTGAAGACTTAGGTATTCCCTTTTCTTCCATCATACGATAAAAATCTTCATTATTGATATCAACTTCCTTCACACTCATATCATTCCAAGATACACTAAGTGAAATTTTTTTGATGTCTAATTCTCTGCAGATTTCTTCACTTAAATAACTTGTACTATCCGTCAAAATTTTTACTGCCATTTTATCCTCTCTCTTCTTTTAAAATAATGTTTTAATATAAATGTTTTTTTATATTTTATGTATATTTTAAAAAACTTTTAATAAATTTTTTCTTCTTGTTGAAATTTTACCACGCAGTCAAATTTTTTTCAATCTTTTAAAACTAACTATATATATGAACTATTTTCACACAAAAGTAAATACTACTTATTAATTTAATTAAGATAAAATATAAAAGGACAGCTATCATTAGCTAACTGCCCTTTTATAATATATAATATTCAACAATTTATATGAATTTTAATATTTACTTCATATACTTATCAAGGAATGCAAATACCTTATCTAAATTACTCTTTTCTTCAAATTGTGGACCTCCATGTGATGCACCATCTAAAAGAACAAGTTCAACCTTATCTTTTCCTAAAACTGATTGTAATTTTTGTGCGAAATTAATTGATTGTTGTACTGGTACATTTGCATCTTGTGTCCCATGTTCTATAAAGAATGCTGGGTCGTCAGCTGATATATATGTTTCTGGGTTTGCCTTTGCAACAAGGTCTTTAGCTTCTGTGATTAGCTTTCCAATATATGCAGATTCAGGTGAAGATTCACTGCTTGTTTTCCCAAACCTTGGTGTTATGCCTGATTTCTCAAACTGGCTATCCATTTCTAAGAAATTAATTGGTCCAAACCAATCAACAACTGCAGTTACATCATCTGAAACATCTGCATATCCTAATGAAGTATCATAAAGTTCATTTGTACCTCCTGTAGTTCCTGCAATTGATGCCAAGTTTCCACCTGCTGAATCTCCCCAAAGTGCTATCTTATCAGGATTTAAATTATATTTTGAAGCATTTTGCCTTATAAATCTTATTGCTGCCTTTATATCATTTACAGCTGCTGGGAATGTAGCCTCTCCTGATAATCTATAATCAACAGAAACAACTGCATATCCTCTATTTAATCCTTCAAACATAGCGGCTAAATCTCCACCTGTTTTATTTCCCATTTTAAATGCTCCGCCATGTATTGCAATGATTACTGGGAATGGTCCATCCCCTTCATTTGGTAGATATATGTCTAATTTTTGGCTCTGTGACTTATTTGCATAAGCTATATCAAGATACTTTTTTGTGTACTTTGATGTATCTAGAGATTGACCACCTAATCCTCCACCCATAGGTCTTCCTCCTTGTGGAGCTCCTTGTTGAGTTTGAGCTGTATTTGTATTATTTGTTGAATTGTTTTGTGATGTTTTAGCACAACCTACTAAAGTTGAAATTGTTAATACTAATCCTAATGTTAAAACAGTTAACTTTTTCATTTTATTACCTCCATTTTCTTATTGTTTTCCTCTTGATGTTTTAAGTATAAGATATAATTGTGGCAAAAAAATGGCGGTAATTTGATTTAAAAAGGAATTTATTTTTTTATTCCTATTGTAAAACTAAATTTAGTACCCTTTCCTATTGTAGACTCAACCCAAATTTTTTCATCTAATGCCTCTATTATTTGCTTTGCTATCGCAAGGCCTAATCCTGTACCCTGTGTTGTTCTGGATTTATCTACTTTGTAAAATCTTTCAAATATATATGGAATATCCTCCTTCTTAATCCCTTCCCCTGTATCTTCAACACTAATGATTACCTTTTCATTATCTATATTTGAGGAAATAGTAACTACACCACCTTCTTGGGTAAATTTAAAAGCATTATCTAATAAAATAATCAAAACCTGTTCTATTCTTTCAGCATTTGTGTATGTTAAAGGCAAATTTTTTATATCATTTTTTAATTTTAATTCGATTCCCAAATCATCTGCAATACCAGCAAATTTTTGGTAAACTAAATTTATTAGTTTTGATATGTCTACTGTACTCTTTTCTAAATATGCATTACCTGATTGAAGTTTTGAAAGTTCTAACATATCATTTATTAATCTTTGCAATCTTATAGACTCTGTCAGCATTATTTGATAGTATCTTTGTTTTTCTTGCTCATCATTAATCATTCCATCCAATAATGTTTCACTCATGGCTCTTAAAGAAGCTATTGGAGTTCTTAATTCGTGTGAAATATTAGCTACATACTCCCTCCTGGTTTTTTCAAGCCCCTCTGCCAACTTAGATGCTTCTTCTAAATTAATAGCAAGAATATTAAAACTGTTTGCTAATTCTTCAACTTCTCCATATCCTTTTTCTTGTATCCTTACACTATAATCTCCCTGTGCCATTTTTTTTGCACTATAAGCCATATCTTTAAGTGGAATTATAAGTGGTTTTATAGAGAAATATAATAAGATTAATATTATAACTAATATCAATATACTCATAAATAAAAATACCATATTAAATCCATTTAATGCAGATATATAATCACTAACAGGTTTTAATAAAAACACTCCCCCTATTATTTGTCCATCTTTTTTAATAGGTATTCCTAAAACAATGGATGTTCCTTCAATTGCTTCTAGATTGGTTATTTTTTTAATCTCCTCACCTGAAAAAACTTCATTCATAAATGGTTCTATTGACTTTTTTATATTGTCTTCAAAATATGGTTCTTTATCTTCACCATATTCCTCAATTGATTTAAATGGATTCTCAAAAACATTCATCTCATTTTTATAAATATCATAAGCTTTCACAATAAAAGGTAATCTATTGAGATTAACATTACTTTTCCCTTTACTATTAATTTCATCAATTATGTTTTGTAATTCAGGTTTTAGTTCATCTACTTTAATATTAATATAGTATTTTTCAATTACAAATCTACCTACAAACAAAGATATAGAAAAAACAATTACTAATATTAAAGTTATATTAATAAATAAAACTTTTTTTCATCTTTGCACCTCAAATTTATATCCTACTCCATAAATAGATTTAATTCCCCAACTAACACCACTTTCAGGTAATTTTTTTCTTAACCTTTTTATATGCGTATCTACTGCCCTTGTATCACCAAAATAATCATATCCCCATATTGTTGATAAAATTTGTTCTCTTGTAAATACTTTACCTATATTACTTGCAAGTAGATACAAAATCTCAATTTCTTTAGGTGTTGCATCTATAGGATGATTGTCTATTTCTATTGTATATTTTTCCAAATCTACAACTAAATTATCAACTTTAACAACTTTCTTATTTTCTTTTATTTCTTTATTGTTTGCTTGATATCTCTTTAAAATAGTCTTTACCCTTGTAACAACTTCCCTTGGTGAAAATGGTTTTACTACATAATCGTCAGCACCAATTTCAAGTCCAACAATTCTATCTATCTCCTCTCCCTTTGCAGTTAACATTAAGATTGGTACATCACTTATTTTTCTTATCTCCTTACATACTTCCGTACCAAACATTTTAGGCATCATTATATCTAATATAACAAAATCAGGTTTTTCTTTTTTGAAAATTTCAAGTGCTTCCAATCCATCAAAGGCTGAAGAATATGTCATACCTTCAGCCTTTATATAAGCACCAATTGTATCGTGAATGGCTTAATTATCATCACAAATTAAAATATGTATACTTTTTTCCATACCCTTCTCCTTCTTGTTTTTTATAATTTCCAAACAATTTTACTTTATATTTTCTTTAATTACCTCAAGTACCCTATTATAGATATCCTCAACCTTAATATCTATTACTTCACTTGAATTTCTAAGTTTAAACTCAACTATGCCATCTTTAATTTTCTTTCCAACAGTTATTCTAATTGGAATACCAATTAGGTCAGCATCGTTAAATTTAACTCCTGCTCTTTCATCTCTATCATCAATTAAAGTTTCAACACCCATATCATTTAACTTATTATAAATCTCCTCTGCCACCTTAACTTGTTCATCATCCTTCATAGCAACAGGTACAACTATTACTTTATAAGGTGCAATAGATATTGGCCATATAATTCCCTTTTCATCGTGATTTTGTTCAATTATTGCAGCCATTGTTCTATTAATTCCTATTCCATAGCAACCCATAATAATTGGTTTTTGTTCTCCCTTTTCATCAACAAATGTTGCATTCATCTTTTCAGAATACTTTGTTCCTAACTTAAAAATATGTCCAACTTCTATCCCCCTATTTATTGTTATACTTCCACCACATTTAGGACATCTATCACCTTGTGTTATATTTCTAAAATCACCAACTATACCATTAAAGTCTCTTCCAAAATTAGCATTAATGATATGGTATCCTGTTTCATTTGCACCAACAATCATATTTTTTGTGTTTTTAACTTCATAATCTATCAATAGCTCATCTACTTTTATTCCAATAGGACCTGCAAAGCCAACATCTGCACCTGTTACTCTTTTAACTGTTTCTGCATCTGCCATTTCAAAGTTTATACACTTTAATTGGTTAATAACCTTTGTTTCATTTACATCCCTATCTCCTCTAACCATAACTGCAACAACTTTATCATCGGCTTTATATATCAAGGTTTTGGCAAACTTTTCTGAAGTTGTATTAAAAAACTTTACTAATTCTTCTATTGTTCTTACATTTGGTGTTTCAACCTTTTCTATATTTTTCATATCCTCACTGCTTAAGATTTCAGCTTCAAAGGTTGGAGCCTTTTCAACATTTGCCGCATAATCACACGATGTACAAAATACTACTTCTGCCTCTCCTATATCTGATTTAACCATAAACTCCATTGAACCTGTCCCGCCCATAGCACCTGTATCTGCTTCAACTGCCTTAAAATCCAATCCACATCTTTCAAAAATTTTATTATATGCCCTATACATCTTATTAAATGACTCATCTAAACCTTCCCAAGAAGTATCAAAGCTATATGCATCCTTCATTATGAACTCTCTACTTCTCATTACTCCAAATCTTGGTCTTCTTTCATCTCTATATTTTGTTTGAATTTGATATAGATTTAGTGGCATATCCTTATATGACTTTATTTCATTTCTAATAATATCTGTAAATATTTCCTCATGAGTTGGCCCTAAACAAAATTCTCTATCATTTCTATCTATAAGTTTAAACATTTCAGGGCCGAAAACTTCCCATCTTCCCGATTCTTTCCACAATTCTGAAGGTAGAAGAGCTGAACATAGAATTTCCTGTGCACCTTCTCTATTCATTTCCTGTCTAACAACCTCTTCTATTTTTCTTAATACTCTAAGTCCTAATGGAAGAAAATTATATACACCTGAAGCTAACTTTCTAATAAGTGCTGCCCTTAACATCAACTGATGACTTACAGTTTCAGCCTCTGATGGAACTTCCCTTAGTGTTGGCATAAATAATTTACTAACTCTCATCTTTTGTCCCCCTTTTATCTTATAAATAATTGATATATTATAGGGATAAATACTGCTGGGAGTAAATTTGCTACCTTTATTTTTGTAATACCAAGCATATTTAGACCTATACCTATTATAAGTAAACTACCAATGGCTGTCATATTAGCAACTACGGTTTCAAGTAAAATGCCTTTGAGCAAAGCTGCACAAATAGTTATAAACCCTTGGTAAATAAATACTGATATAGCTGAAATCATAACTCCTATTCCTAATGTTGACGAAAAAATAATAGAACTTACACCATCTAATATTGATTTTGCATACAGCATCTGATGATTACCTGTAAGTCCACTTTCTAAAGAACCGACAATTGCCATTGAACCTACACAAAACAATAAACTTGAAGCAACAAAACCTTGTGAAATTTTACTCTCTCCGCCCCTAAATCTTTTTTCTATATTGTTGCCTAATTTTGTAATCGCATTATCAATATCAATTGCTTCTCCAACAACTGCACCAATTACAATACTCAAAATCATTAAAAGTGGATTATTGCCCTTTAATGTTCCTGAAAAACCTAAATACAACACACAAAGTGCAAGCCCCTTCATCACTGTTTCCTTTATATTATCTGGAAGACCCTTTTTGATAAAAATTCCTACTAAACTCCCAACCATAATAGCTATTGCATTTACAATAGTACCCAAAAGATTAAACATAATACCCCTCCATCCTATTTATAATTTAAAAAATGTATTACATAATTTCCTCTATCACATTGAAGCAATACAAAATGTTGGACAGGATTTTAATATAAAATCGATGTTTTTTATATTAACTATGTTCAAATAACTTTGTAACCTAAAATTAAGCCATCTTCCCTGATGTTGTCAATATATTCTCTGAAAATATTGCATTATCCATCTCACTGATTCCTTATGATAGACTGGAACATATTATAACTCTGTAGCTCATAATCTTAGATTGTGGTATATCTACTACATTTAGCTTTAATAGAATTATTTTTACACTATTCGCCTTTTAAACTGCATTCATACTTATAGATATTATTTTATTTTATAATTATTTTAAACTAAGTTTATATTTACGTCACTAAAATAATACAAAAACAGCAATATCACCAATCTAAAAATTATATGTGATATTGCTGTCATTAAAAAGTCCTAATTTCTGAAGGCTTCTATCTACCGTGTGAAAGTATAGTTTAATTTGTCTTTGGAAGATAATAGTGATACAAAGTTTCTTTCATATGATTGCTAAATTTATGGATAATTATAAAATTATCTTTTTTCTGTTATCTTCATCTAAACTATATTATTAATTTTTCTTAACTATAGTTCTACATCTACATTTTCGATTATAATTTCTAAAAAAAATAAATATAATTTTATTCCCAATTTTTACACACATCAACCCATTTTTGGTTTAAAGAATAATAATTCAATTCGTCACACGTTAATTCAATTGCAGAATTACTACTACCACAAGCTGGGAATACAGTTTTGAATCTTTTTAGAGATATATCTAAATAAACTGGTATATCGTTTTTTAATGCAAAGGGGCATACCCCTCCTACCTGATGACCTGTATATTCAAATGTTTCCTCAATACTTAACATCTTAGGTTTTGTTCCAAATTCAGCCTTAAATTTAGCATTATCTATTTTGGCATCACCTGCTGTAACTATCATAATTACTCTCTCTCCATTTTTTAGAGCAAGGCTTTTTGCTATTCTTGCAGGTTCAACATCTAAAGCCTGAGCAGCCAATTCAACTGTTGCACTTGATGCATCAAGCTCCATTATATCTTTATCTCTATTATATTTTCTAAAATATTCACGTACCCTTTCTATTGCCATTTTACCCTTCTCCTTTTAATATAAAACTTAGATATATCAAGTGATATATCTAATCCTTACCGAATCAACCTTCGAATTACTTATTTAAATATTTATTTCATCTATGCTTTGCATATCTAATATATTTTAAACTATAATTTCTAATATGGCTACACCTAACTCTTGAAATTTCATTTTTAAATCATAAGGTTTCTTTGAAAAATTTATGATGGGGATTTTCTATTTTCATATTTTCACCTACTAATTTTTATATATTACATCTATTTGAGATTGGTAATAATTATCTTCTTAAATTTTATATTATTACATTTAATTATTTTTTTCAACTTATATACATATAAATCAACAATTTATCTTTTTTACTACACTCATAAGTTATATGTGATATGACTGCAATAAAAATAAGATAGATAATATTGAACACGATTTTATTATTTGTTACAATTATAATTGTTAATATATTGACAATTATAATTTGGAGGGGTCAATATGATAAGTGTGCATATATGCGTAGGAAGTTCATGCCATCTTAAAGGTTCATATCAAATTATGAAAATATTTCAAGAAATAATAAAGAATAAAAATTTAGAAGAGAAAATTGACCTTAAAGCATCATTTTGCCTTGGTAATTGTACAAAAGGTGTTTCAATAAAGGTTAACAACGAGATTTTTGGAAATATAAATCCTGAAAATGCAAAAGAAAAATTTGATGAATATATACTAAAGAAGGTTAATAACAATGATTAATATAATAGAATTTAAAAAATCAAACTGCAAAAACTGCTATAAGTGTATAAGAAGTTGTCCCATAAAGGCCATATCATTTAATAATAACCAAGCTAAAATAATCGATGATAATTGCATACTTTGTGGAAACTGTCTTAAAGTATGTACTCAGCATGCTAAAAGTGTTATAGATGAAACAGAAAAAGTAAAAAAATTTATAGAAAAAAAGTATAGTGTTTATGCAAGTATTGCACCTTCCTTCCCCTCTGCATTTAAATCACATAATGCAAAAGCTCTGTTTTCTGCCATTAAAAAACTTGGTTTTTCTTATATTCAAGAAACTGCAATAGGAGCTTATGCCGTATCTATGGAATATGAAAAACTTATTAAAAAATGTGAAATGAACAATATTATATCAACGGCTTGCCCAGTTGTTGTATCCCTTGTTGAAAAATATTATCCTGTGGCTATACAATTTCTTGCCCCTGTAGTATCCCCTATGATTGCCCATGCAAAGATGTTAAAACATACCTACGGGGAAAATATAAAGGTTGTATTTATTGGGCCTTGCCTTTCTAAGAAAAAAGAATACAGAGATGGAGAAAATGATTATTTAATCGATGCTGTTATTACCTTCGATGAACTAAAAAAATGGTTTGAGGATGAAGGCATCAATTTGAATAAGTTCCAAGATGAAAATATTAAATATGATGAACCTCTTATTGAAAGATATTATCCAATAGTTGGCGGTATATTAAAAACTTTAGATGATCAAAGCAATTATAAACTTTTAAGCGTAGATGGTTTAGAGAATTGCATGGAAACTCTTGATTCAATAGTAAAAGGAAATATTAATGGATATTTTATTGAGATGAACAGCTGCAGGGGTGGATGCATTAACGGTCCATGCAATACAAGTAAAAGCTTTATTGAAGCCTATGATGATATTTTAAATTATGCAAGTAATAAAAATACAATAAGTGATTTGAAAGATATTAAAGTTAATGTTAATTTGTCAAAGTTTTTTTGTAATAGAGAAGTAAAAAATAGTATACCTGATGATGAGTCCATCAGTTATATATTAAAAAAAATAGGTAAGTTTAAAAAGGAAGATGAGCTTAATTGTGGTGCATGCGGATATTCAAGTTGTAGGGAAAAGGCAATTGCAGTTTATAATAATAAGGCGGATCTTAATATGTGTCTGCCTTATATGAAAGAAAAAGCTGAATCAATATCTAATATAATTATTAACTCCTCTCCTAATGCAATACTTGCTTTAAATAGTGAGCTTTATATCCAAGAAGCTAATAATTCAGTATACAGGATTTTTAATATAGAAAATATAAAATTGGCTGGAAAAAATGTGTTTGAATTTTTTGATTGCCCTGATTTTGTAATTGTAATGGACACTGGAAAGGACATTTTAAATAAAAAGGTTTATTATGAAAAATTTGATGTCACTGTGGAACAGTCAGTAATATATGTAAAGGACCATGATGCAATTATAATAATAATGAAAGATATAACAAAAGAAGAAAAAAATCAGGAGCAATTAAATAAATTTAGAAGAGAAACTGTTGAAATTGCACAAAGAGTTATTGAAAAACAAATGAGAGTTGCACAAGAAATAGCAAGTCTCCTTGGAGAGACTACGGCAGAGACAAAAGTAGCGTTAACTAAACTAAAAGATACAATAGTAACAAAGATGGGTGAAAGCGAATGAACTTTTTTATAGATGCAGCTTATGAGAGTATTAACAAATTTAATGAGGAGCTCTGTGGAGATAAGGTTGAAATCATAAAAAGTAAAGACTCGGTTATTGTGGTTCTTGCAGATGGGCTTGGAAGTGGAGTTAAGGCTAATATACTTGCAACTATGACTAGCAAAATAATAGGAACTATGCTCTCTAAAGGCTCAAGCATAGATGAAGCAGTAGAAACCATAGCAAAAACTCTTCCTGTATGCAAAGAAAGAGGTATTGCCTATTCTACCTTTTCTATACTTGAAATTTACAGTAGTGGTGAAGGGTATATTGTAGAGTTTGACAATCCATCAATTATAAGGCTAAAAAATGGAAAGTTTGCACCTCTTCTTAAAAATGCTAGAAGTATATATGATAAAAAAATATATGAGACAAGATTTAAAATAGATTTACAGAGATTTCGCATCTAATTTCCAGTAAAGCTTTTTTCTTTATAGGAAATTAGATTTTTTCTATTTTATTGAAATTTTGGAAGGGAAAAAGGCCGTAGGCCATGTATATAGATACACCTTCCCCCTCCCCATCATAATGAAAAGCTGTATTTCCAATTTTATTATCGACTATGCGGTGTTAAAAATTGGATTAATCCAATTCATAATTATCAACATTTCATCTTTCAAATCTTCTATTATATTTATCTGCAAAAGCCTTTTTTCTCTGAATCCTCGAATGTTTCTAAAAAAGTATAATTGGGTTAAGTTAAAGGCTATTATC
>NZ_FQVG01000048.1 GCF_900129265.1 Caloramator proteoclasticus DSM 10124
AGATGGTGATGAAGGCGTTGTAATAGTAAATCCAGATGAAGAAACTCTACAAAAGTACAGAGAAAAGCAAAAGAAGTTAGTAGAGTATAAGAAGGAACTATCAAAACTTGTAAATGCTGAGTCAATAACAATTGACGGAAGAAAGGTAGAACTTGCTGCAAATATAGGTACACCAAGCAACGTTGAAGGAGCACTTAAAAACGGTGCAGAGGGTGTAGGATTATTTAGAACAGAGTTCCTATATATGGATAAGGACAGCCTTCCAACAGAAGAAGAACAGTTTGAAGCCTACAAGGCAGTTTTAGAGGGAATGG
Source organism: Caloramator proteoclasticus DSM 10124 (assembly GCF_900129265.1). Lineage (GTDB taxonomy): Bacteria > Bacillota > Clostridia > Clostridiales > Caloramatoraceae > Thermobrachium > Thermobrachium proteoclasticum. The sequence continues at coordinate 315 of NZ_FQVG01000048.1, forward strand.
GAGGAAGACCGGTTGTTATAAGAACTTTAGATATAGGTGGAGATAAGAAGCTACCATATCTAAAGATTGATGAGGAAATGAACCCATTCCTTGGATATAGAGCTATAAGACTATGTCTTGACAGAAAGGACATATTTAAGACTCAACTTAGAGCACTATTTAGAGCATCTGTATATGGAAACTTAAAGATAATGTTCCCAATGATATCAGGTGTAGATGAATTAAGACAAGCAAAGGCAGTGGTTGAGGAAGTTAAAAACGAACTTAAGGCAGAAGGAATTGCCTATAGCGACAACGTAGAGATAGGTATAATGATAGAAATTCCATCAGCTGCGGTTATTTCAGATATATTAGCAAAGGAAGTAGATTTCTTTAGTATAGGAACAAATGACCTAATTCAATATACAGTAGCAGTTGATAGAATGAATGAAAAGATATCATACCTATATGATCCATTCCATCCAGCAGTTTTAAGATTAATAAAGATGGTAATAGACAATGCACATAAAGAAGGAAAATGGGCTGGTATGTGTGGAGAAATGGCAGGAGATGAAAGAATAATTCCAGTTCTATTAGGATTTGGACTTGATGAGTTTAGTATGAGTGCATCCTCAATACTAAAGGCAAGAAAGTTAATAACAAGCCTAAACTACGAAGAAGCAAAGAAACTATCAGATGAAGTTATAATGTGTGCAACTTCTGAAGAGATAAAGAGCAAAATACAAAATTTTGTAAATAGATAAAGTAAGAAACACCAATTGGTTACGTTCCCCCTTCATTAACACCAATTGGTGTTTTTTTATTTTGTAAAAATATATAAGACTCCTACTTTTTTATGATATTTAAATTGTATTTTATTTTACGTTTTTGGAAAAAATATTTATTAGGTGTGATTAGATTTTTAAAAGAGGAGGAATTTTATGGCTAAATATGATGTTGATTCTGAAAAATTAAAAAGACTTGAAGACTATATTGACTCTATAGAGCAGAAGGAAGGAGCACTTATTGGAGTTCTTTACAAGGCTCAGGAGATATTTGGCTACTTACCTAAGGATGTTCAACTTTTTATTGCAAGAAAGCTTAAAATTCCAGCAGCAAAGGTATTTGGAGTTACAACCTTCTATTCCTATTTTACAATGGAGCCAAGGGGCAAACACGTAATAAACGTATGTATGGGTACAGCGTGTTTTGTAAAGGGTGCTGATAAGGTATTAGAGGAACTTAGAAAGCAACTTAATATAACAGAGGGCAATATGTCGCCAGATGGTATGTTTACAGTGGATAGTTTAAGATGTGTTGGAGCTTGCGGACTTGCACCAGTAGTAATGGTGGATGGTAAGGTATATGGAAGGGTTAAGGTTGAGGATGTTAAGGCTATTTTAGATGAATATAGAGAGGGAGGTAGCACTCAATGATTAAATCATTAGAGGAACTTAAAAAAATTAGAGAACAGTACAAGGACACATTACAAAACAGGGAGGCGGAAGAAAAAAATATAAAAATACTTGTTGGTATGGCCACTTGTGGAATTGCTGCAGGTGCAAGAAACACAATAAATGCAATCATTGAAGAAGTGAGAAAAGAAAATATTGATAATGCAGTTGTAGTACAAACAGGATGTATGGGTTTTTGCTATGCAGAGCCCACCGTTGAGGTAAGGATGCCAAACAGTGAACCGATTTTATATGGTAAGGTTGATAGTGAAAGGGCAAGGGAGATAGTAAAAAGGCACGTTAAAAATGGAGAAGTAATAAGAGAATGGGTTTTAAGAGGATAGGAGGGATAATATGCCAGTTAGAATGGAACTTTTGGTATGTGGTGGTACAGGGTGTCAAGCCTCCAACAGCAATAGGGTTTTAGAGGTTTTAAGGGAGGAAATAAAGAATTCTAACCTTGAAAACGAAGTTAGTGTTCTTATGACAGGGTGTTTTGGTTTCTGCGAAAAGGGACCAATAGTTAAAGTTATGCCAGATAATGTATTTTATGTTGAGGTTGATGAGGATTCTGCAAGAAAAATAGTAGCAGAGCACGTTGTTAAGGGAAGAGTATATCAAGAAAAATTATATGTAGAACCAGATACAAATGAAAAGCTTCCAGAACAGAGTAAAATACCTTTTTATAAAAAGCAGATTAGAATTGCTTTAAGAAACTGTGGGAAGATTGATCCTGAAAATATAAATGAATATATTGCAGCTGATGGATATATGGCACTTGGTAAGGTGTTAACAGAAATGACTCCAGAGGGAGTAATTGATATTGTTAAAAGGAGTGGACTTAGGGGGCGTGGAGGTGGTGGATTTCCAACAGGTGTAAAATGGGAAGCAACAAGAAAATCAAAGTCAGATATAAAATATGTGATATGTAATGCTGATGAGGGTGACCCAGGAGCATTTATGGATAGAAGTATACTTGAAGGAGATCCACATTCAGTTTTAGAGGGAATGGCAATTGCAGCCTATGCAATTGGTGCACAGTTTGGGTATATATATGTTAGAGCAGAATATCCTCTTGCAATTCATAGATTAAGAATTGCAATAAGCCAAGCAAGGGAATTAGGTCTTTTAGGTAAAAACATTTTTGGAACAGATTTTTGTTTTGATGTAGAAATAAAAATTGGTGCTGGTGCCTTTATATGTGGTGAGGAAACTGCACTTATAAATTCTATAGAAGGTGGACGTGGAGAGCCAACTGTAAAACCACCATATCCAGCACAGGTTGGACTCTGGAAAAAACCAACAAATATTAACAATGTAGAAACCTTTGCAAACGTTGCACCTATTATATTAAATGGAGCAGAATGGTTTGCATCCATAGGAACCGAAAAGAGCAAAGGAACAAAGGTGTTTGCACTTGCTGGAAAGGTAAACAATGTAGGGCTTGTTGAAGTTCCTATGGGAATTACATTAAGGGAGATAATATATGAATTAGGTGGAGGAATTAAAGGAGGAAAGAAGTTTAAAGCTGTTCAAACAGGTGGTCCATCTGGAGGATGCATACCAGCAGAATACCTTGATACACCAATAGACTATGATAACCTAACAGCTCTTGGTTCAATGATGGGTTCTGGTGGAATGATTGTAATGGATGAGGATGACTGTATGGTTAATATTGCAAAATTCTACCTTGAGTTTAGCTGTGATGAATCCTGCGGAAGATGTACTGCCTGTAGAGTAGGGAACAAGAGATTACTTGAAATATTAAATAAGATTACAGAGGGCAAGGGTGAGATGGAAGACTTAGAAATGTTAAAGGAGCTTGCCGAAACAGTAAAAGATTCATCCCTTTGTGGCCTTGGTCAAACTTCACCAAACCCTGTTTTATCTACTATGAAATTCTTCTATGATGAATATTTAGCACACGTTAGGGATAAGGAATGTCCTGCAGGTGTATGTAAGGAACTTTTAAAGTATTATATTATTCCGGAAAAATGTGTAGGATGTACTGCCTGTGCAAAAGTTTGCCCAGTCAATGTAATCCACGGAGAACCTAAGAAGGTACACGTAATAGATAGAGATGGATGTATAAAATGTGGTCAGTGCTACAAGACTTGTAGATTTGGAGCTATCACAAGGAAGTAAGTTGGGAGGGATAGCATGATAAATGTAACTATAAATGATATAAAATTGAAGGTGCCAGAGGGTACAACAATATTAGATGCTGCAAAAATGGCAAACATTAATATTCCTACATTATGCCACTTAAATTTACACGATATAAAGATGGTAAACAGAACAGCATCCTGTAGAGTATGTTTAGTTGAAGTTGAAGGAAGGAGAAATCTTGCACCTGCTTGTGCTACAGAATGTTTTGAAGGTATGGTAATTAAAACAAATACAAAAAGAGCAATAAGAGCAAGAAGGACAATGGTAGAACTTCTACTTTCAGATCACCCTACAGATTGCTTGGTATGTGAAAAGAATGGAAATTGTGACCTTCAAAAGATTGCTGCAGACTTAGGTATTAGACAGATTAGATTTGAAGGTGAACAGTCAACATATGAGAAGGACAGTTCAAGTGGTGCACTCTATAGAAATCCAGATAAGTGCATAATGTGCAGGCGTTGTGAGACAATGTGCAATGAAGTTCAAACCTGTAGCGTTTATTCTGCTGTAGATAGAGGTTTTGAAACAGTAGTAGGACCAGCCTTTAATCTACCAATGCTTGATACCCAATGTACCTTCTGTGGACAGTGTGTATCAGTTTGTCCAACAGCAGCACTTACAGAAGTAAGCTATGTACAGGATGTATGGAATGCACTCCACGATCCAGATAAATATGTAATAGTTCAAACTGCACCAGCAATAAGAGTTGCATTAGGGGAGGAGTTTGGTTTAAAACCTGGGACTATAGTTACAGGAAAGATGGTTGCTGCTTTAAGAAGACTTGGATTTAAAAAGGTTTTTGATACAGATTTTGCAGCCGATGTAACAATAGTTGAAGAGTCAAAGGAGTTTATAGATAGGCTTAATGGAAAGGGAAGGCTTCCAATTCTTACGAGTTGTTGCCCAAGTTGGGTTAAGTTCATAGAGCACCAGTTCCCTGAGCTTTTAGATATACCTTCAACCTGCAAGTCTCCTCATATGATGTTTGGAGCAATAGCAAAGACATATTTTGCAGAAAAATTCAACATACCTGCTGATAAGATAGTTGTAGTATCAGTAATGCCTTGTATTGCTAAAAAGTATGAGATTCAAAGGGAAGAATTAAAATCGGATGGAGTTGAAAATGTTGATTATGTTATTACTACAAGGGAATTTGCAAAGATGATAAGAGAGGCAGGAATAGATTTTACAAAACTCCCCGATGAGGATTTTGATAATCCACTTGGAGAATCAACTGGTGCATCAGTAATATTTGGTACAACAGGTGGAGTAATAGAGGCAGCATTAAGAACAGCTTATGAGTGGGTAACAGGTGAGACACTACAAGATGTTGAGTTCCACGGAGTTAGAGGCTTTGAGGATGGACTAAAAGAGGCAACAGTAAAGCTTAAGGATATGGAACTTAAGATTGGTGTTGCCCACGGTCTTGGTAATGCAAGGAGACTATTGGAGGATATAAGGGATGGCAAGAGATTCTATCACGCAATTGAGATAATGGCTTGTCCTGGAGGATGCATAGATGGTGGAGGTCAGCCTTATCATCACGGAAATCTTGAAATAGTTAAGGCAAGGATGAATGCAATTTACGAGGAGGATAGAAGAAAGCCAATTAGAAAATCCCACGAAAATCCTGCTGTTATAAAGCTATATCAAGAGTATTTGGGTGAATATGGAGGTCATAAGGCTCATAAAATATTACATACTCATTATACTCCAAGAGAAACTATATAATTTATTTAAAATAATATCCATTTGACTACTATAATCAAATGGATATTATTTTATTTCATAAACTTAAATATATGTATTTGTTTTGGGGAAAATAATATATGGGAGGGATTTGTATGGATAAAAATATAGAGCTATTAAACTATATTCATCAAAATGCACAAATGGGAATAGAAACTATAAAACAACTCTTAAAGGAAACTAAGGATGAAAATATGAAAAATGTGCTTCAGAAACACCTTAATGAATACCAAAAGTTCTATGATATGGCTGATAACAAGCTTAAATCTAAGAATATAGAGCCTAAGGAGCTTAATCTTTTATCTAAAGCATTTACTGATTTAATGATAAATTTAAAGACTCTTAGGGATAAATCGCCATCCCATATGGCAGAAATGCTTATACAGGGAAGTACAATGGGAATAGTAGATATGACAAAGAAGATAAAGGAATATCAAGGTGTAGAAAAGGAGACACTAGATATAGCAAATGGACTTTTACAGTTTGAACAAAAAAGTGTTGATGAATACAAGGGATTTCTATAATTTTAATAAAATATGAGTTTATAAAAATTCAAACAATAAAAGTAAATATATTTAAAAAAGCCCCATAAAAGAATTTTATTTAGCTCTTTTTAAGTATTTTAAAGCTTAATGAGTTAAAATAAAATCTGTATGGGGCTAAATATTTATAACTTTAAAATAGCTATAAAGGTTAAGCAAGTTTTAATTGTAATAGCTTATTTAGAGTTATAAAACTTATAATAAAATTTTACTTATTACTTTACGATAATACAAAAAGATGATATAAATAAACTTGAATATATATTATTAGGTGGTGCTTAATATGCTTGAAAGATATGATAGACAGATTGCTGTAATTGGCGAGGAGGCACAAAATAAAATATTAAATACAAAGGTTTTGGTTATTGGAGCGGGTGCACTTGGTACAAGCATTTTAAATAGTCTTGTTAGAGCTGGAGTAGGATTTATAAGGGTTGTTGATATGGACGTTGTAGAGCTTTCAAATCTTCAAAGGCAGATGCTCTTTGATGAGAAGGATTTAGGAGAAAAGAAGGTTATAGCAGCAGTGAATAAGTTAAAGCTTATAAATTCACAAGTTGAACTTGAGCCTATTTGTGATAAAATTACAACAGAGACAATTAGCAAATATGCTGTAGGTTGTGATATAATAATAGACGCAACAGATAATTTCAGTACAAGGGAGATTATAAATGAATATGCAGTAAAAAATAATCTTCCTTGGATATATGGAGGAGTTGCGGCTGCCTTTGGTATGGCAAAGACAATTATACCAAAAGATACAGCCTGCTTGAAATGCTTTATGAAGAAGAAGACAAATGAGGAGTATACAGCAAGAAATTCAGGTATAATAAACGGTATAACTGCTGTAATAGGTGCTATAGAGGCTAATATGGCAATAAGATATATTATTGGTAAGCCTTCAACTAAACTTATCTATATAGATTTATTTGAAGATGATTTTCAAACAATAGAAGTAAAAAGAGATATGAATTGTCCAGTATGTGGAGGTGAAAAAAATGATTAAAGTAAATGCAAAGGCCTTTGCAATGTTATCCAAATACATAGAGACTAACAAAAATTTTGAAATAACTCTTGAAGAGGGTGCAACTTTAAGGGATGTTTTAAGAAAACTTGGACTACCAGAAGAAGAGATATTCACTTGTACAATAAATGGAGAAAATGCAACGCTTGATGACAAAGTAAAGGACGGAGACAACGTAGGTTTTTATCCTTATTTAGGAGGGGGCTAAAATATAGGTGGCTATTTAGCCACCTTATTTGTTCCACATTCACTTGCTATTCCCCTTAATATCTCAACTCCGTGGGTTAAAACTGGAAGAACAACCTCAAGATGTTCCTTCACAGCCTTTGCACTCCCAGGAAGGTTTATAATAATACTGTTTTTTCTAATTCCTGCAACTCCACGAGATAACATTGCCTTTGGCGTTATTTGAAGAGAACGAAGCCTCATTGCTTCTGGAATTCCAGGTGCAAGTCTCTCTAATACCTCAAGGGTTGCTTCTGGAGTTACATCTCTTTTGGAAAATCCTGTACCTCCTGTTGTGAAAATTAGATCAAGGTCTAAATCTGACATTCTAATAAGTTCGCGTTTTATATCCTCTTTTTCATCTGGCACGATTATGTACTCAACTACTTCACAGTTTATTTGCTTTAGCATCTCCTTTATTAGTGGACCTGAACTATCTTCACGAAGTCCTGCATAACCTTTATCACTAACAGTTATAACTCCTGCCTTCAATTTAAACCCTCCTTTATATATATAGTTTATTTTATCACAATATTTCAACTTTGTATCTATTAATTATAAAATATGTTAAAATTATTATATAGAAGGGAGGCATATAATATGCTTAAGGTTCTAACTGTTTCAGAAGTTTTAGATATATTCAAAAATGCAAAGGAAGTAGATAATGAAAAGGTTGATATAAATAATGCACTTGGCAGGGTATTGTCGGAGGATGTTGTTTCTCGTGAAAACCTTCCAGGATTTAAAAGGTCATCTGTAGATGGATATGCACTTATTTCAAATGATACATATCTATGTAGTGAATCAATGCCTGCTATGCTAAAAAATAAGGGTTCTATTGTAATTGGTGAAAGGCCAGAGTATTCTATAAATGAAGGTGAATGTGTTTACATTCCAACAGGTGCAATGCTTCCAGATGGTGCAGATGCTGTGGCTATGATTGAGGACTGTGAAGAATTAGGAGATGAAGTTCTTGTAAATAAGCCAGCAAGCAGATGGGAAAACGTTGTTTTTGAAGATGATGACGTTAAGGCTGGAGAGGTTGTAATAAAAAAGGGAACTGTAATAGAAGATAGGCATATAGCAGTTTTAGCAGGGCTTGGAGTAACTAATATTAATGTAAAAAGAAAGGTTAAAGCAACTGTAATTTCAACAGGAGATGAACTAATCTCTCCCTATGAAGAAAGACAAATTCCAAAGGTTAGAGATATAAATGGTTACTTTTTAACAGCCGCTCTTATTAAGGACGGATGTGATGCAAAATATAAAGGAATTTCAAAGGATAATGAGGAGGAATTATTCGAACTTGTAGATAAGTCGCTTGAGGAATCAGACATAGTATTTATTTCAGGAGGCAGTTCTGCAGGTAATAGGGATTTTACTATAAATATAATGGAGAGGCTTGGAGAGGTATTGTTTCACGGAATTGCAATAAAGCCAGGTAAGCCTACATTGATGGCAAAGGTAGGAGAGAAATTCATAGTAGGGCTCCCTGGACACCCTTTATCCTGTGCTGTTGTTTATAGATTTATAATGTCAGAATTAATAGATAGAATGCTTGGCAGAATAAGAACAGATAATTCTCTAATTCTTAAGATGGGAGAAAATTACCACAAGGCCAAAGGAAGAGAGGAATATTTGCCTGTTAAGATAGAGGGAGGCTTTGCATATCCAATATATGCAAAGTCATCAGCAATTAGTGTTATGGCAAAGTGTGATGGTTTCATAAAGATAGAGCGTGATCTTGAGGGAATTGTTAATGAACAAGAAGTTAAAATTATGAGGTGATAATATGGCTCTTTTTCTTAAAAACATAGATTTAAGTGAAGCAAGAGAAATCATAAAAAATGAATGTAGTAATATAAAGCTTAAAGTAGAATATATTGATACCAGAGAGGCTCTTGGCAGAGTTACTGCAGAGCCTATATTTTCTAAAATATCTTCTCCCCATTTTATTGCCTCTGCAATGGATGGTATAGCAACAAAGTTTATATATACTTTAGATGCAGACATAAATAGACCAGTTTTATTAAAAAATGGGCAATATGAAGTAGTTGATACAGGAGATCCAATACCAGAAGGTTTTGATTGTGTTATAATGGTTGAAGATATACAAACAACTGATGAGGGAGTAATTATTAGAAAACCAGCCCACCCTTATCAAAATATTAGGCCTGTTGGAGAAGATATACCAATGGGTGCAATGATAATTCCTTCAAATCATAAAATTAGGGCAATAGATATTGCATCACTTCTTGCAGGAGGAGTGAACAAAGTACCGGTTTTTGAAAAGGTAAGGGTAGGTATTATTCCAACAGGGGATGAACTTGTAGATGTTGGAACTATGCCTAAAAGAGGGGAACTTATAGATTTTAATTCTTGGACCTTTGCGGCATTAGTAAAAGAATGGGGTGGAGAACCTATAAGATATGACATAGTTAAGGATGACTTTGAAAAAATAAAGAAGGTAGCACAGAGGGCCCTTGAAGAGTGCCACATTGTAATTGTAAATGCAGGTTCAGCAAAGGGAAGAGGCGATTTTGCAGAGGATATACTGAGTATACTTGGAGAATTAAAATTTCACGGTGTTTCAATAAAACCTGGACGACCTGCAAGTTTTTCAATGGCAGAGGGTAAGGCTATATTTGGAGTTCCAGGATATCCTGTTTCAGCCTATTTTGTTATGGAGAACATTGTAAAAGTAGGATTTGATACAGTTTTAAAGGCAAAAACCGAGGAAAAAAGAGTAGTTGAAGCTATCTTAACAAAGAAGATAAATTCCTCTTTAAAGAACGATGAGTTTGTAAGGGTAAAACTTGGTAAAGTAAAGGATAAACTTATTGCATCTCCAATAGGAAGAGGTGCTGGTGTTACAATGTCCTTAACAACAGCAGACGGTGTTCTTGTTATAGACAAAAATAAAGAGGGACTTGAGGCAGGAGAGAAGGTAAGTGTTAGATTATTAAGGGATATAAAGGATGTAGATAGTACACTTGTTTGTATAGGAAGTCACGATGTTGTACTTGATATTATATCTGATATGATGAATAAAAGAGGCTTTAATCTTAACTCTACCCACGTTGGAAGTATGGGCGGGATTATGGCACTTAAGAGGGGAGAGACTCATATAGCACCTGTACATCTTCTTGATGAAAAGGGAGAATATAATACAAGCTATCTTAAAAGATATTTAGGAGACTTTGCTTTATTAAAGTTTATAAAAAGAGTTCAGGGCTTTATGGTTCAAAAGGGTAATCCTTTAAATATAAAGGGCTTTAAAGACTTAAAGAGAGTAAGATTTGTAAATAGACAAAAAGGTTCTGGTACAAGAATGCTTCTTGACTATCATTTAAATAAGCTTTCAATAAATGTAAAGGAAATTAATGGATATGAAAGGGAGGAAATAACTCATCTTAATGTAGCAGCACAGATAGCTTCAGGAAGTGCAGATTGCGGACTTGGGGTGCTATCTGCAGCACAATTTATGGGGCTTGAATTTATTCCTGTTTGCTTTGAAGAATATGATATTGCAATAACAAGGGATATGCTCTACGATGAAAGATTTAAATGTTTCTTAGAGGTTGTAAAATCAGAGGAGTTTAAAAATAAACTTTATGAAATTGGAGGCTATGAGATAAATAGTTTAGATATAATATATTAAAGGTGTGGTGAAATGTTAGATAAGTTTAACAGAGAGATAAATTATGCAAGAATATCAATAACGGATGCTTGTAATTTAAGGTGTCTATATTGTATGCCAAATGGATATATCGCTAAGCACTATAACTTTTTAACTGTGGATGAAATTAAAAATATAGTTACAGCCCTAGCACATTTAGGCGTAAAGAGGATAAGGGTTACAGGTGGAGAACCTTTAGTAAGACAGGATATATTAGATATTATAGGAACAATTAATGAAGTTGATGGGATAGAGGATATAGGTATTACAACAAATGGCATATTGTTAGGTGATAAGATTTTTGATTTAGTTGAAAATGGTTTAAAAAGAGTGAATATAAGCCTTGATTCTTTAAAGGAAGATAGGTTTAAAAAATTGACGGGTGGAGATTTAAAAAGGGTATTAGATGGTCTTAACAAGGCATTAGAACTTGGACTTGTTGTAAAGGTTAATATGATTCCTATAAAGGACATTAATGATGATGAAATCGTTGACTTTATCGAGATGACAAAGAATATGAATATAGATGTAAGGTTTATTGAGCTTATGCCAATTGGTGAAGCAACAAGGTTTACAGGAGTTACAAAAGATGATATTATGAAATACTTGGAGGGTGCCAATATTGTAAAGATAGAAAATAACGGTGGAGGCCCATCTGAGGTGTATAGATTAGATGGACATATTGGTAGGGTAGGATTTATTACAACAATGTCCCACAGTTTTTGTAGTAGGTGCAATAGAGTTAGAATTACTTCCGATGGGAAATTAAAAACCTGCCTTCATAATCCTGATGAATATGATTTAAGGCCATATATTGATGATGTAGACAGGCTATTAGAAGTTTTAAAGATGGGAATTTACAATAAGTATGAAAAACATACCCTTTTAGAGGATAAAATAAGCAAGAGTAGTAGAGATATGGTTAGAACAGGAGGATAAATATGGATTTAACACATTTTAATGAAGAAGGAAGAGCAAGAATGGTTGATGTTGGGGAAAAGGATGATACAAAAAGGATTGCAGTAGCAAGAGGATATATTGAGATGAAAAAAGAAACCCTTGAGGCTATAAAGCAGGGGACTATAAAAAAGGGTGATGTTTTGGCTGTTGCACAGGTAGCAGGTATTATGGGAGCAAAAAAGACAAGTGATATAATCCCTATGTGCCACAACATATTTTTAAGTGGGTGTGATATAGAATTTCAAATAGATGAAGAAAAATCAAGGGTGTATATTACAGCTAAAGCAAAGACGGTTGGAAAAACAGGAGTTGAAATGGAGGCTTTAACAGCAGTTTCTACAGCTGCCTTAACTATATACGATATGTGTAAAGCAATCGACAAAGAGATGATAATAGGAGATATAAAGCTAATTGAAAAAAAAGGTGGAAAATCAGGACATTTTGTAAGGAGTGATTTAAAGATGGGAAAGGTAGTATCAGTTAATGTTAGTGAAAAGAAGGGAGTTGTTAAAAATCCAGTAAATGAGATAGAGCTTGTTGAGGATTTTGGAGTAAAGGGAGATGCTCACGCAGGAAAGTGGCATAGACAGGTTAGCCTTCTGGCGGAAGAGAGTATTGATAAGATGAAAAAGATGGGGCTTGACCATTTGGATTATGGAAAGTTTGCAGAAAATATAACTACTCAAGGTATAGATCTTCCAAGTTTAAAGATAGGCACAAGATTGATAATTGGAGAGGCAGAGGTTGAAGTAACACAGATAGGTAAAGAGTGTCATGGTGGATGTGAAATAAAAAGGCTTGTTGGAGATTGCGTAATGCCAAGAGAGGGAATATTTGTTAAGGTATTAAAGGGTGGAAAGGTTAGAGTAGGTGATGATATAATAGTTATAGAATAGTTTTTGGAGGTTGTTTTATGGCAGTTAGAGAAATAGTAAAATTAGGACATCCTGCACTTAAGACGAAAAGTGAGGAAGTTAAGGTAATTGATAATGAAATTAAGGAGCTCATTCAAGACTTAAAGGATACACTATACAGCACAACAGGTATAGGTCTTGCTGCACCACAGATTGCAGTAAATAAAAGAGTTATACTAATAGATTTAAGGGATGGAATGGAACCAATAGTTCTTATAAATCCTGAAATTACAAAACAAAGGGGAAAGCAGGAGAGTGAAGAGGGCTGCTTAAGCTATCCTGGATATTATGGATTTTTAGAAAGACCTGTTGAGGTCGAAGTTGAGGGATTAAATGAAGAAGGTAAAAAAGTAAAGTATAAGGCAACAGAGCTTCTATGCAGAGCCTTTTGTCACGAGATTGACCATTTAGACGGAATTATGTATGTAGACAGGGCATATGAAGTTTATAAAGATGAGTAAATAAGTTCCATATAGGATTACCTATATGGAACTTATTTTTACTCCCTTAACACTAAAAAATGGCCCTATTAGGGGAATTTTTGCTTTAAGATCAATAGTTACCTCATCATCAATAATAAGACTTTTATGAATATATATTTTTATTCCATCCTGCTCATAATAATAGTAGTTTTCAATATTATCAACATATTTTACAGCCTCTATCCAGAGACTTTTTACACTACCTGCTCATCCGCAGGAGGATTTTACAACAGTTATTATTAAATTGCCACCCTTTGAGGCAATATAATCTATGGCCCGCTTATTTATATTAAATTTCATACATACACCTCCATATCCATATATAATAATTTTAGCATATAAAGGAGTAATAAAAAATGATAATTGTAACAGCTGCTGTTATTGAAAATGATGATAAAATACTTATAACTCAAAGAAAAAAAGGAAAAAAGGGAGGACTACTTTGGGAATTTCCTGGTGGAAAACTTGAGGAGGGGGAGACACCTGAAGAGTGTATTATTAGAGAAATAAAAGAAGAGTTAAATATTGATATTGAGGTTATAGATATATTTGATGTGGTTTTTCATAGGTATACAGAGTTTAATATGTTAATGTTAGTGTATAGGTGTAGGCTTAAGGGAGGGGAAATAACAGCAAATGAAGTTGAAGATTTTAGATGGGTTACCCCTTTGGAGTTAAATAATTATAATTTTTTAGAGGCAGATGTTGGAGTGGTTCAAAAAATAATTACTAAAAATATATAAAAGATATAGACTTACACCTGTCTTTACAGTATAATAGGTGTAAAGACAGGTGTAAAGGAGGATATATATGAAGACAAGAGAGTTAACAATAGGAGCAGTTTTTGCAGCATTATCAATACTAATACCACTTGCTTTTGGAGGTTTTTTAACATTACATTTAGGCCCATTTACAGCAACAATAATGTCACACGTTCCTTTATTCTTATCAATGTTAATTAGTCCACAGGTAGCAGCAATGGTTGGTGCATCTTCAGCACTTGGATTCTTTATAAAGCTTGGAAGACCAGAAGTTACTGCAAGAGCACTGATGCATATTATAGTTGGATATTTTGGTGGATGGCTTGTTAAAAGAGGAGTAAAATATGAAATTGTACTACTTATTGTACTACCTATACACGCACTACTTGAGGCATTTATTGTAATACCTATTGTGGGTCTTGACTATAGAATGTTCTATATAGTTGCAGTAGGAACAGCAATACATCACTTAATAGATTCTGCAATATCAGTTTTCTTTGCAAGAACAACAGGTTTATATACATTAAAAAAATCAGCCAATTAGGCTGATTTATTTTTCATTTTCTAAAAAACATTTTATTGCGGCCTTAACAAGAAGCTTATCATATCCCCAATCCTTAATTCCAACAATTTTTATCTTATCAGAATACTTTAGGGCAATTTTAGGGTAGAAATACTCTGTCATTATTCCAGAAGAGGATTCATCAAGGCAGACATATAAAATATTACTACATTGCTTTTTAATAAAATAATTAATACCGTAATCTAAATCATCTGTGATTAAAAATATATCATCTTTTCTAAAGTGTTCATTAAGATGAGATTTTATTATGGTTGCTACTTCACTGTTTTTTGTTAAAAGGATAATCCCATCAAATTTTGCAGGCATATTTATTATTTTTTCAGTTATGTATTGCTGAAATTCACCTGTTTCTTGTACGCTTTTAGAAAATTTAATGCTTATTCCATTAGAGGTTAGTTTGTTGTAGTCTACAAACTTTTTTGTCTTTTCAAATAAGTTATTATCGGAGGTATAGTTTATAATAATTATTTCAGAGCAACCATCGTTTACTGCATAGGTTATAGCATCACTTAAAGAGGGGGTATATCCTAAATAGGCAATATAAAAGTAGTAGGGTTTATAGCTTAAAATAGAGGATTTAACATCCCTTGCAATAAGGCTTAGGTTGTTGTTTTTACTGTTTACCTCAAGTTCTGAGTATATTTTTTTTATTCTATAGCTGTATATTGGTTTTAAATAAAAGGGTTTATCCTGCAAAAAATAATTGGTGTAATACGGAGTATATTTTTCCATTTCTCCCTCACATAAAAATATTACAGCCCTTTTATTTTGAGAAATAGTACCAAAGTTTATAAAGTCTTGAGAAGGTGGTTTGAAAATTACATAACAAGTTAATATATAAGAAAAAATAAACACAGCAACAGAATAGATAATATACTTTTTATTAATAATTAACATTTTTTTAGCAGAAACTAATACTGTGATTGATATAATAAAAAGAACAGTAAAAAGAGGTGTGTAGGGAAAAGGGGCAGAGAGCAAAAGACATAATAGAATACCCCAGAGTACTGCAAACAAGAGAATAAGCATATGATACCTCCCAAATTATTTCATAAAAAATATATGAAGAAATAAATAATAATATAACTAAAAACAAAGGAAAAAAATTATCTATTAATATTTTATCAATCGTTATTTTGGTGTATAATGTAAATATATAATAGATGGAGGTGGAATTTATGGCATCAGTTGAATTGAAGAAGGGAATATATTGGGTAGGAGTCAAAAATCCAGAGCTTAGAGTTTTCGATATTATAATGACTACTAAGATGGGTACTACATATAACTCATATTTAATTGTTGATGAAAAAATAACTCTGGTTGATACAGTTAAGGATGGCTACCAAGAAGAATTTTTAAACAACATAAAGAGCATAATTGGAGATAGAAATATTGATTATTTAATAGTTCAACATACTGAACCAGACCATAGTGGTTCTTTAAGAAAAATATTAGAAGCATATAAAGATATAGTTGTATATGCTTCAAAACCAGCATTAATAAACATAAAGGAAATTACTAATATGAATTTTAACTCAGTTGAGGCAAAAGAGGATTTATGTATAGGTGAAAGGACACTTAAATTCATATCAGCACCATTTTTGCACTGGCCAGATACAATATTTACATATAGTGAAAAGGATGAGGTATTGTTTACCTGTGATGCATTTGGATGCCATTACTGTGATAAAAACAGCATCTTTAATGATGAAGTTGGAGATTTTTCAGAGGAATTTAAGTACTACTATGATGTTATTATGGGACCCTTTAAAAAATATGTATTATCTGCAATAGATAAAATTAAAGATTTAAAGTTTGATATGATATGCACAAGCCACGGTCCGGTTTTAAGACGAGATATAAATAAATATATAGATATGTATGAAAAATGGAGTAGAGAAGGAATATATGAAGAAGAAAAATCAGCAGTGGTTGCCTATGTTTCAGCCTATGGATATACAAAAACTATTGCAGAAAATATAGCAAAGGGACTAAAGGATAACGGTGCTAAGGTTTATCTATATGATATATCTGAGACAGATTTAAGTGAGGTTGTGGATAAGATTGAAAGAGCAAAGGCATTAATAGTAGGTTCTCCAACAATAAATCAAGATGCAGTAAAGCCTGTTTGGGATTTATTATCTCTAATTTGTCCAATAACTAATAGGGGTAAATTAGGAGTTGCCTTTGGTTCATATGGATGGAGTGGTGAGGCAATACCAATGCTTACAGATAGATTAAAGGGATTAAAGTTTAATACAGAACTTGAAGCCCTAAAGGTTAAGTTTAAGCCTTCAGAAGAGGATATACAAAGAGCAATAGAACTGGGAAAAACAATTGCCAATAAGATATGAATAACTTAATATAAAAGGGATATAATGTAAACGAGGTGATAAATATGAATACAAAAAGAATTTATGAATTTTTAGAAAAGCAAGGGTTAGATGAAATCGACGAAATAGAATACAAGGAAAAAATAGCTGTTTTTAACTTTGTCTATACCTTTGATGAGGCAGAAATTGAGGCAGCAAAGGCATATGCTAATGATAATTATGAGGATAAAGGTGAAGATGTTTGGTATGATGAATATTTTCTGCCATATTTAGTTGACATTGCAGTTGATAATGTGAAGGACATTGTTGAGGATTTAGCAGAGGAGTTTGATTTGAACTTTGATTTTGTTACTTACGAACTGGATAGAAATTTCTTTGAACAATGTGAGTTTGTATTAGTTGTGAGTGATAAAGATGTTCAGTTTGATATAGATAAGGTGCTGGATGATTTAGAACTGTAAAATTTAAAATTCTGAAATAAGAAATTGTTAAGAAAATAACTTCAAATTTACTATTGACTTTAAAATTTTAAATTGATAAAATTATTACATAAATAAATATTAAATTAGTAAGTGATGCCATTTTATAAATGGTGTTACCCCCTATAGGTAAAGCTAAGGCACCTTCGTGGTGCCTTAGCTTTTTAAAGGAGTGAATATATGAATGTTATTGTTTTAAATGGAAGCTTTAACAAAGAGGGTAAAACATATTACATACTTAATAAATTTTTAGATGAACTTAAAGATGAAAAAAATATAATTGATGTTTTAAATGTTTATGAATTGAATTTCAAATATTGTATAGGTTGCAAAAAATGTGAAAAGACAGGTGAATGCATATATAGGGATTTAGATTATATCTATAAAAAAATCGAAGATGCAGATTTAGTAGTTATTTCATCTCCAGTATATTTTGCTTCCTTTACAAGCCCGTTGAAGGCATTAATAGATAGGCTTCAGGTTATCTATGCAAGAAAATTTATATTGAATAGATATATTAAACCTAAAAAAGGTATACATATATTTACCGCGGGAAGAAAAAATGAAAAAATGGTAGATGCCATTATGCTTCAAACTAAATATGTTTTTATTTCTTTAAATGCTGAATTTACTGGTTCAATATTTAAGTTAAATACAGACAATGATGATTTGGATTATGAAACATTAGATAGAGATATACAAAAAATATTAAAAAAAATATGAAAAGACCTTCAATGTATAAATATAGTAATAAATGACTATAATCATTAATAAAATATTTTGTAGTAATTTTAGGAGGTCTTTATGCATACCCGTGGTTTATATGATTTGGAGAGGCAGTACCTTTTTAAGAGGTTTATATTTATTTTAGTTTTTATTATTATATTTGCTTTATTTTTATTTATAAAACCAAAGAATGATTATACAGCCTTTGAAAAATCCCTTAAGGAAAAGGATTATAAAGCATTATATAATATGATAATGAATAAAGATTTTACTTATCAAGTTTTTGAAGAATATATAAAATATAATTTTGGAGATGAAATTAATATAAAAGAAAAACAAAAAACTGAAGATGGTTATGTTTTAAAGGTAAATAGCAAAACGGGAGATAAAATATTAAAAATAAAAAAAGAAAAAAATAAACTATATTGGGATTTTAATGATTATGTTTATAATTGGACTTTGCAAGTGCCTCTTTATTCAAGTGTTGAAGTATGTGGTCAAATTTACGAGAATAAAAACGGTTTTGTTACTATAGAAAAAATACCCTTTGCATCCTACAATGTTAAAATCAAACTTAAGGGATGTGAGGACTATGAAAATAGAATACTTGCAGGACAAAAGGTAGAGGTAAAGCTTGAACTTGCAAAGGACGTAATAGATAAATGCAAGGAAGCAATATATGATTTTTTAAAGTTTAAAGAAAATGCTATAGAAAATAAAAAAATAACTGAAGTGCAATGTTTGTACACTGATTCAGGTTTATATAAAGAGGTACTAAATGAAATAGAATGGTTAAAGACTGTAGACTACAAATATTATAAAAAACTAATAGATTGGAAGGTTGTTTCTGCAAAATTAAAACATTCAGGAGTGATAGAAATAGATGTCAAAGAGGATTGGGAAGTTAAAATAATTACAGATGAAAATGAAAGTACAAATATAAATACACAATATAATAGATACTATGTTGAGATGGGGGAAAATTACAAGATAGTACAAATAAATACAATTAAATAATAAATTTCTTGTTTATAATTTTTAATAATGCACACTCTAAATAGTGAAGAAAAAAGAAAGGAGTGTGTCCTATGAAAAATAGATTATTTACAGGACTTGCAGCAGGAGCATTAATTGGTGCAGCAGCCAGCTTAATGGCTATGCCAAGAATGGACTATAGAACAAGAAGAAAGGTTAACAGAGCAGGAAAGAGAATGGCACATAGGCTTGAGGACATTGTTGAAGACCTAAGAGACTATATGAAATAGGGGTTTTTACCCCTATTTATTTTTTTAATGAAATTTTTAATCATTTTTTAGTTGTAATGTTTAATAAAAATTTTATATAATTAATCCTGAATTATTCACCAACCAAAAATTAAACTGAAAAATATTTATAAGAAATCTTAGTATAATTGTTATATGAATAAAATTTTCATAAATTACAGATATTTACATTAAAGAAGAATAGATTTCACCTATAGTATAAAATTTTACTTTTTGAACTTATCAAAGAACAATAATAAAAGAATTTCATTCTAACTTGTGAATATTTGCTACAATCTCATAAAAATCATTTTTATATGCGTAGCTACTGCAAAGCTTAAATATTATGTAGCGACTACTTCTTACTATTCTTGAGGCTATTTTCATTAGTTTAAGCCTTATTGTATCTATTTGA
>NZ_FQVG01000039.1 GCF_900129265.1 Caloramator proteoclasticus DSM 10124
CTAAGATTTCTTATAAATATTTTTCAGTTTAATTTTTGGTTGGTGAATAATTCAGGTTTAAAATTCCTATGATACTTAATATATTATGGTTTATAACTCAATATATTTTACATTTTTTATTTTTTCTCTTCTCTTTCCTTTCCCTACAATCCAAACCTCCACAGTTGCTCCTGTCTGTTCCAATGCTTCAAGTACCGATTTAATTTTGCTTTCCTTTGTTCTGTTATAAATATCTACCTCTAATATTATTATTTTTCCAGAATTTAAGACAAAAATACAATCTACATAATTATTTTTTATTTTATATTCTCTTTGCATAAACTTAATTTCATCTTTAAGCTGTATCATAATATCAGTAATGCAAAGAGAATGAAAAGAAGGCATTTTCTTTGTATAGTAAACTTTCTTACCCAATATCGGATGAATCTTAACTTTTAAAAATTTATTATCAACAAGAATTTTTAACCTGTTTGCACTCATATCATAGGAAGGGAAGAATAATTTTTGTATCTGTTCTATTGTTGCTCCGCCACATTCATTGATGAAATTAATTATTTTAGTATCTCTATCTGTTAATTTCATTGAGCAAATTCAATATATCATCTACATTGCTTGGTTTTGGCGGAGCATACTTTTTAACTTTTTCTTTTTCAATTATCTTATCTTTAATATGCTGCATAATTAAATCGTGATAAATAGTATAACTATATCCCTTTTGTTCTCCTAATGTCCTGCATATCAATTCTCTTTCCTGTAGATTTGTTGCATCTCCATTTCCTAAAATAACAATTGAAGCAGGTTCATCTGCTATTTTTAGACTTACTCTTGTGCATAACTGTGCTTTAATATCACTTGGGATACTATCATTGGTAGGCTTTTGTAGAGCTGTAATTAAAAAGATTCCTGAGGACCTTCCTACATTGACAATTGTTTTGATATGTTTTAAACATTGTGCTTTGATTTGCTTTTCTTCTTTTGTATCGCCTTTTGAAATATTTAAAAATGAAAATTCTTCTATAACAACATAAATGTATTTTAATTTATTTTTATTAGCTTTGTTATAATCTTCAATATTGTAAAATCCTTTTATGTTGTCTATGAGCTGTTCTCGTCTTCTGCATTCTTTGTCAATCTCTTTTAACGATTCTAAAACTTCCTCTAAAGTCTTTGAATTTACTTTTACTTGTTTACAGTTATTGAATACACCTAAATCGTTTTTCCTTATCTGGAGCAAGTATATTTCTACATCATCACAATGCATTATAAGGTTGGTCAGAATAAGCAGCAATATTCTACTTTTACCTGTTCCGGTATCTCCTCCAATTAGCATATGTGGGAATTTGTTCATATCAACAATAATAGGTCCTGTTAATCCATCTGCAATAAGAAGCTTATTTGGAGGTAGTTTAATTGGTGTATATTCTTTAAATTTAAACTCTTTTATACAATACATTTTTACAATGTTTTTTTCACTTTCAATTTGTATGCTTTTGTAATGCAATCCCTCTTTAAAAATATCTAAATCTTTTTTTAATTTTTCTACTGTATAACTATAAGGAAGCTCCACAGTTATTATATGGCCATATTCTGTTCTTTCTATTGACCAAATTTTCAATGTCTTTTCAAGTCTATTCGTAAATTCAGCTTTTGAATGAGTTATTTGTTTCCATTTGTTTCTTATAACTACTTTATCCCAATTTTTATATAAATAAAATGCTACTCCTGTTAAAACTAACTCTGTTATCATTTTTTCTTCTCCTCCGGTAAAATTGCTGATAAAAATATATAAACAGATAACACAGTTATTAATTGTATATATGGGTCTTCTATAAGTCTTTTGATAAAATTTAAAATCATAATATCAAGTTTAAACATAATTACACCCCCATTAAAAATCCAATGAATTAAATGTATTTATTTTTACTTTAGACTGTTTCTGCTCATCTTTTTGTTTTTTCATATCCTGCAATATTAATTCCTTTAAATATATTGAAGGACTTAGCTTAGTCATCAAATAATCGTAAATATGCTTTTCATTCTCTTTAAAACTAACACTAATTTTCATAGCCATATAGATTCACCCACTTTCTTAAATCCTATTGCATTTGCAAAGAAAGGATTATCAACTATTTCTGCATTAGGCAGTCTTTTAAGAAATGCCTTTGCTAAAAGTACAGCTCCACCACCAGTAAGCTTTATATCATGTGTTTTTATGCTGTAATTTATTTGTAGTTCGCTAATTATCTTTTCTACATATTCCCTAAAAACTTCTAATGCAAATGATATGTCTTTTTCTTCTCCATATATCTTTAATCCATTTCTAAGAATTCTATCAACATCATTAATTTTTAGGTCTAATGAATGTTTATCATTTATTACCTTTATAAAATCACTGTATAAATTCATAGTACCTGCTGGTAAGCTAAAAGGATTCTTTACCTTCATATTTTCTATTTCTGCAATATCTGTCGTCCTCCCCCCTATGTCAATAATAATACCATCAAATGAACTTTCTATTGCTCCAAGACCTTCTGGATATACCTCTACATCTTCAATTATTATCTTTTTGTCTATTCCATTTAAAGAATAGAAAAAATACTCCTTCTGATGTCTTTGTCGCATAATTGCCTAAATCTACTCCGATTATCATTCTGAAATCTCCCCCATTTTCTTTTCTTTGGTATATATTTATTCTAATTTATTTTGAATTATTCCAATTAATTTTGATTTTTAGTCAAAAAAATAAAGGATATATGTTAATCCTCTAAATACCATATATCCTCTACTTTCTTGTTTAGCTTTTTTGCTATTTTTAGAGCAATTTCTAAATTTGGCCTACTTATGTTTCTTTCCCAATTAGATAATGATTTTATATCTATTTCAATGAACTCTGCAAACACCTTCTGGTTCATCATATATTCACGCATTCGTATTTCCTTGAGACGATTTTTTACCATAACACCACATCTTTCTATTTTGCTTTTATTGATATTATCTTTTTTCCCCTATTTTAAATCTATATCCACAATTCAAACAAGTTAATTCGATTTTTCTACTTCCTATACCACCAGCTAACAAACCATATGGACCAATTAACAAAGCACCTGTCGCAGCTTTTCCTACTCCAAAACCTTTCTTTTGAGCTGTGAGATGTGTTGAATGGCACCTTGGACAATATGGCACTCCTTCTTTTTGGTATTCATTTATTTTTTCTTGTTCTAACTTTTTTTGAATCATAATTTTTTCTTTTTGCTTTCGTGCTAATCTTTCTTTTTCTTCAATAACCATTGCAAAATCACCACTCATGGCTATTCTTATTAAATCATAAAACCATCCAAACCCAAGCAACCCTGCAGTAAATAAATACAAAATTCCTCTTTTGTATTTATTTATCGCAAAATAATGTCCACCTAAGAAGCCAGTAAAAAGACAAATTAAAAATAATTTCTTTTTATCCATACAAACACCCCCTTTATATGTATATTCTATACATTTTATTTCCTTCCTTCTCAAAAAATAAAAAAAAGCCCCAGCCTAATCGCTGGGGGTGTTTCTATTTATCAAATACCATTATAGTTGCATCTATCCCTAATTTATTTAGCTTTTTTACCTGCTTTTCTGCGTTTTCTCTGCTACTAAATGAACCTGCCATGACTCTGTAAAGCACTTGACTACTTGTTGTAGATTGTTCTTGCATCTGTTCTTTATACTCTATTCCTAATTGATTTAATATGGCCTTCGCTATTGCCTTAGCTATATCATTGAATTTTGTATCAAATAGATTATTGTCCTCTGTATTGTCTATAAATCCAACTTCAATTAAGATAGCTTGTGCTTTTGTTTCTCTTAGTACATGATAATTAGCCGATTTTACCTTTCTGTCAACAAATCCTAAGGCCACTAAATTAGCTTGTACCTTGTCAGCGAGTGCTTTAGCTCTTACATTAGTTAGAGAATATACAAAGGTTTCAACTCCCTTTGCTTTTTCCGGTACACTTGCATTTCTGTGAAAAGATATAAAGTAGTCATAATTATTCTTTCTCTCAAAATTACTTCTTTCTTGTAGCGATACAGTGTTATCGCCTGTCCTTGTTTCATCAACTACAATACCATTTTGTCTTAGTATTTCAGCAACCTTTTTTCCAAGTTTTAAATTGTCATCTTTTTCGTTTCTACCTTTGTAAACTGCTCCTGCGTCTTGTCCACCATGTCCATAGTCCAAACAAACCCTTGCCATTAGTTTTCGCCCTCCTTATTAATTTGTTCCAATGCCTCAGTTAACTTTTTAGGTACAGGTAACCCTATTTTCGCAGAATTTTCAATTATACTTATACCCTCATTTGACATATAAAAGAAAATAACGGCTGTCCTTATGGCATTGCCGTTATTTAACACATTTTTATCAATTATATTCCCTATACCTACCATAATTAGAATTAAGATTTTCTTAAACAAACCCCTAAACCCAATAGCACTTGATAGTCTACCTTCAAGTATAGCGACCATAACCCCTGTAACATAATCAATAACCATAAAAATTAATAAAGCATACATAAACCCATCAAATCCTCCTAAAAAATACCCAAGATACCCACCTATAGTAGCAAAGATTAATTGTAAATGATTGTTTTTCATGTATCGCACCTCCTATTCTAAAGATTATGATAATGGTATTCCTATAAAATACAGTGAGTCCGAACGCGGATTTCTATAAATAGGGAATAATATTTCATTATTAATAACAGTACCTAATTCAAAGGCTCCAAAATAAACATTGTAATTACTTTCTACTAACTGTCCTTGATAAGTGATTAAAGGTTTATATTTTATTCCTTTATTTATACCTAAATTTGATGAATTGCAAATATAATTTATTGCACTAATTGAACTTGTACCTGTATTTGTTATTATTGAAGACACCGTGTTTGTTGCAGTAGGATACCCTCCACTTGCAATCATGTAGTTATCGGTCATAACAAAATCTTTTATAATAAATAAATAAAAATTACTTCCCCAATAAATACAAAAGGCTTTATCATTAACAAAATAATTTATTATAGTTGTAGTATTTAAATCTACTGGATAAGAACCCGACCATGTCATTATTGTGCTTATAGTTGTTTTTGTTTTAAGATTTGAGGTATATATATATCCATTACTACTATTAGCTTTAAAAGCAAAACCAAAATCCGTAAGATTTTTTATAGTATAATGTGCAGTTGTGGCATTCGTATCAACTTCACATTGACCTATCCAGTCAAGTAATAATCCTGCGTTCTTCATTCTACTAAAAATTTGTACTTCATCAAGATAACCTCCCGAATTATATTGTGGATATACTGCAATAGGTGTAGTTTGTTGAATATACGGCATAATGTCACCTCACTTTGTTTTTATTTTGGTATAAATATTATTTCTTCTATTATACTTTTTTCAATTAGTCCTCCAAGTAACTCATAACTCTTTTTTTCTTGTCCTCCACCTTCCCCCTCCACCTTCACAACAGGCTTTACCCGTTGCCCTGCTCTTATATATAAGCAACAACCTTCTTTATCAATGCTTAAAGTAACATTTTCGGTTTCAACTTTAGCAACTAATTTCAATGTGTATTCACCACTATTTATATTAGTTAGAAGATATTTTATAGTTATATAATCTTCATCATTTGTATAGTTCACTTTAAATTCTTTTAATAAAGTATCATCTAAATAGAGTTTTAAACTTAACTTACAATTTATAACCTCATTAAACCTATTATTTAGACTGACAATAGAGGTTTTTAATGTGTTATCGTTTTCAATCAATTTAGATATACTATTTTGAGTTTGTTGATTAAATGTGTTTACCTTACTTTTCACATCTATCAAATCATTATTCACACTTGTGATATTTTGTTGTAAAGTTGTAGTCTGTGTTAATAACTCATTAATCTGTTGTTGTGTAGTTTCATCTGTGTTTATTGTAGTAACTTGTGGTAGTGTATTTAATGTAACATCAGAATTAAAATTTAAATTACTTACTGAATTAGTTTGTAATGTAATATCAAATTCGCTCAAATCTTTCTGAACCGTACCTTGAATATAAGCTGTTATATCAATAGCTGAGGTGTCTGCACTTTGTAATGAAATTAAAGGCATTTCTAATAAAGTAACCTCACTTGTATCATATACCTCAATAGGATTTTCATTTTTCACCATCGTAAAACCTTTTATCTGCTCAACAACCTTTTCAGCTCTTTTTATAATACTTCCTGTATTTTGAACCTTTTCATTAGTTTTAAATTTAGACTCCACTTGCATTGATAGTCCACCAGAATATCGCAATATAATCCTCATTATATATGTGTCTATTTCCTCATTTGTTTTGTAGTCCACAATTTTTATTTTATCTCCAACCTGTAAATAAGGATAAGCTTTTACTATTGCACTGATTGGAGTATATTTTATTAATGATATGGAACTATAAATGTTATTTAAAATTGTTTCAAATTGATTATTAATAAAATATTCCCTTCCGGTTGCATTAAAAGTCTTTTCTTCTGTTCCCTCTCCTTTTGTGTATTCCACACTATCTTTTGTAAATATTAACTTTGAGAACTCTGCACATTCATTTTTATATTGAATATTGATATAGTCACTTCCTGTAAAACTTTTTATACTGTCAGTATTATATGCAGGTAGTTTAATAAGTCTCAAAACACCTTGATTATCTATAATAAAGTTTCCTGCGTTCATTGTTGCTATTTCGGATAAAGCTTCTCTGATAGTTCCATCTATGTGATAATTAATAGGATATGAATTAACATTTGATATATCTGCTTCTATACCTAATAATGTTTTTATTTCATTTAATATTTCTATTGTCGTCGTCGGTAATGTTTTTTGTGATATATATTTCTTGTCTGAATAAAATAAAGCATCATAACAAGTATAAACAAATCTGTTTTGTGTTTTTCTTTTTTCCTCAATATAAAAAATACCTAATTGAAGCCATTCGCTCGTTTGTTCACTATCTTTTATCCTCAAATAGGGAATTACTTTTGCTTTTAATGGTATATCCTCAACTTCTAAAACTTCTACAACAAGTTTCGAAGCAATACAATTGCCTATTGTATATGTTTCTCCTGCTATAATGCTATTTTCTATCTCTAAATCAAATATTTTGCTATCATCTATTTCAATTTCATCATTTACGATTAATTTCATCTCAAATTCTCGATTGTTGCTATCACACAAATCCTTAAATAATTGCGATATGTTATACATCTTATCACCTACTTTTCAATAAGGCTCAATTTTATGTCCGACCAATATATTTCATTTCCTTTTTCTATTGCTATTCCAGCAGGTCTGTTCGAGCAATAGAAAGTTTTGGTCTCGTATTTCCCAGTCATAGGGTCTGGATAATAAACTGTAAAAAACACATCTTTAACTAAATTGAGGATTGCTGATACTTCATTCCACTTCAGCAATCCCCATTCAAGCTCTATTTTTCGTTTTGTTGTTATCTTATCTCTTATAAGAGTTCCATCTGCTGTTCTTTTTGTTGTTTCCTCATTATCTATATCCATAGACGTTACCAATAACGTTTTAGGCATCACTGGTACTTGTGTCCCATTTATTTTTAGTTGCATATAATCACCTTCTTATATAGTAATAAGCGTCATTCCTGTTTGTCTTTGAACGTTATTTATCGCCTTAATTACTGCTCTTCCAAGCTCATTTTCATTTAGCTTTAGAACAACTGTTGTATCATGTGTATTCCCTTTTGCATTTCCTATTGCACTTCTTACAGCTTCACCTACTGCTTGACCTATGGCTTGAACAAAGCCTGTATTTTGAAGTGGAACAACTGCTTCAGGACCTGCTTCACCTATCATTGCCACAGTTGGACTATCAATTATACCTCCTCGTGCAAGTTTAGGAATGGTTGGTATCGTTACTCCTATTTGTTTTCCTCCTATACCCGGAATTATAGAAGGTACTTTAAAGCTTAGAAGTTGATTTAAGCCTTTTATTACAAAATTTATTGCGTCTATTATTAGGTTTAAAGGAACTTTTATTATTCCATAAAGTGCGTCAAATATACCTTTAAATATTGCCTTAACTCCTTCCCAAGCTTTTCTCCAATTTCCTGTAAATACTCCAACTATGAAATCAATTAGACCTCCTAAAACTCTAAATATACCTTTGACAACGTCTGCTATACCAGCTAAAAATGTTCCTGCAACTGCAATTAATGTTCCAAATACTGTCCTAAAAACAGGTGCAAAGTTTTGTAATAACCAATTAATTATAGGTGCAAAGAACTTATTCCATAGTTCCAAAGCACCATTAACAAGCTTCATTATAAACTGTAAAACAACTTGAACTGTATCCTTTAAATGCTTATCCCAAAGCCATTTTAATGTTTCTAAAGCTGTTTTAATGATAGGGTGTATATATCCATTCCAAAGTGTAAGAATTAAATTTTGTATTGATGTCATAAATCCTTTTAAATTATTAATTAACGTCTGTCCATATGACTCCCATATACCTTTTATTATATTCCAAGTATCACTTACTACTGTTTTCAAAAAATTGCTTATAGAGTTCCATATTTCAATTACTGAATTTCTAAAGCCTTCATTCGTCTGCCATAAATAAATTATATTTCCTACTAACAAAGCAATTAATGCTGCTACTGCAAGAACTGGTGCTGATATTGAACTTATTGCTGTTGTTATGGCTGTGCAAGCCGCTTGAAAAGCTGCTGTTATTGTTCCCCAGTTAGACATCACCCAAAAACTTGCAAAACCTGCTGCTAAACCTGATAAAACTGATATTATAGCGACTTTATTTTCTTCAAAAAATGCTTTAAATTCTTCTATCTTCGCCTTTATATTATCAACAGTTTTCTTTATATTCTCACTAACCTCCACCATACTATTAGATAGAGGTTGAACATTCATATCCATTGCAGGTATTTCTGTACCTGCTGTTCCTTCACCTGCTCCACCACTTCCTGTTTCTGATGTACCTTTCCCTAATGTATTCAATTCATCAAATCCAGCAAGCTGTCCCTTTGCCTTTTTAGCTGCTTTACCGACCTTGTCATACCCCTTTGCTACTCCACCAAGTGCCTTTGACTGTGCTTGAGTATTTACCACTTGTTGCTTTTGTTCTGATGGCTTTCCAAAAAGTGCTTGAGAAAATTGAGCTATTATACTAAATACTTGAGTTATTTTTTGTATAAAGGCAGTTAGTGCAGGTAAAACCGCTTGATATATTGGTAGAAATGCCTGTCCTAAAGCAAGTTGAAGATTTTTAAGTTCTGCTATAAACCTTGCATGAGCTGTTGCTGTATTATTCATCAAATCTGTGCCATATTTTTTAGTTGTCTGCTCTAAAATAGCCATTAGTCTTATTTGTTGTTGTGTTTGAAAATCTAACTGTTGCCACGACTTGCCATTTGCAAACTTTTTGAATGCTTCAGTTGATTGAAGCATTGCAACATTGACATTTACTCCAAGATCCTCAATTGCTTCTGTGTTACCTAAAAGACCGCTGCGGATTCTCTCCATAACATCTTCCATTGAGCGACCTGTCGCACTTGCAATTACTGAACTTGCCTTTAATAAATCTTGTGTATATTGCATTGTTTCTCCAGTTGATTTTGCAAAACCGCTTATTAGGTTCCCATATACTGCACCATATTTAATAAGTTCTCCTTTTGACATAGCAAGTGCTGATGCTTGAGAATTAGCCCATTTTGTAAATTCTCCTGCATTTGCTCCCATAATACGTCCTATTTGTTGAAAACTTGCTTCAAAACTCATTGCTTCTTTTGTTGCATCTTTGATTGCTTTTCCTATTCCAATAGTTGCAAGAACCATTCCTATTTTCTTCATTACACTACTTACACCATTTTGGAATGATTGCAGTTGTTGCTGTGTTTTTTGTAATTCCTTTTTAACTCCGCTAAAGTCTGCACCACCACGAATAAGTATATTTTTAGTTGCCATCCTCTCTCACCACCTCTCCGCCAAAGATGGCATTTAGGTTCTTTACTCGTGTTAACATTTCCTCATCTGTCATTTCCTTTCTAACCTTTAATTGCAATATTTCATCAAGTGGCTTAGGTTTTCTCTTTGAGAACCATTGAGCTGTCCAAAGAGCTGTCATATATGCTATGGCTATTTTTTCTTTTGTTTCTTCTTCCTTTATTTCATTTTTAACCTTAACAATAAGGCTTATTTCGTAAGGTGTTAGCTCCCAAAACTGACTAAAAGTTATTCCTGCTAAAGTGGCAGCTTGAAGATACTCATAAATATTAAATTCAGTATCCTCATTGCTGCCTTCAATTACTTTTTTTCAACAGTTCCACCAAATGCTAAGTTCATAGCTTCCGATACTTTTTCCATTACAGCTTGAACAGTTGAAAAATTATCAACTATTTCCATAACCTTGTCCGGTGTTAATTCCTTATCTTCGTGGACAAGCCCAGCCCAAATAAAAGTTGCTATTTCCTCCATAGTCATATCATCCATATCTATTTTTGATATACTTTTTCCAAACTTTTTTTCTATAAGTGATATTGCCTTCATTCCATATCTAAGATTTCTCATTTTATCAAGTTGAACTGGTACAAACATCTTATCTCTCCTTTCTTCGACAAAAAATGATAAAAGCGGGATAATATCGTTCCCGCTTTAAATCATTTTAGAGCCATTTTTCTAAGGCAGGTAATACCTTAGTACCTCCTAAATTAAATTAGGACACAACTAAAGTCGGCTTTCCACTTACTTTTATTGTGGCTTCAAACGAAACTGGGTCCTCAAGAGAAGCACCAGTCTTGAAACCTGTTACAACACCTTTGAAGGTCCACTTTGCACCAAGTGCAGTTGGAAATACAATTTCAAAATCTGTTTCCGCTCCGCTTTCAAATGCGTCATATAGTTCCTTTTGTCCATTGCCTGTTTCTGGATCAAAAAAACCACTCAAAGATACTTCTCCCGCATCCTTGAAACCACCTATAAATTTTCTGTATCCACCTTCTGAATCAAGTGTTGTGGTATCGATTGTGTCTGCCGATAGTTCAAGTCCCCCTATTTCTGTTAGTCCTGCAACTGTCTTTGCTTCTGCTCCAGTTCCTATTTTTAGAACTGTTCCTAATGCTCTTACTGCCATACTATACACCTCCTAATATTTTACTTCAATTTTAAAATTAGTTCTAAAACACTCTGTTTCATATTCATATTCATCACCCAAATTAACAATTTCAATAGCTTGTATATAAGGACCATTATCACCTATATTCCTTGCAAACATATCAAATACAACATCCATTATTTTTTTAGAAATATTTTGAGCTTCCGCATAAGTCTTTGTAATTAATACAAGTCCATATTCTGCTTCTATTCCATTTAATCTACCATCTATAGTCATTAAGTATTTAAGCATCGTTTTCTTATATACTAAAAATGGACTTATTACTTCTTGCGGAGCATATAAAGGATATATTTTGTTTTTTATTTCATCTATAGAATTCAATTCATATCTCAAAGCTTCTTCAAAATTCACGCTCTCACCTACTTTAAGGCTTTATCAATTTCTTTTGACATCACATCTATTATTTTTCTTTCTACTTTTGCTTGATTTTCTACAACAGCATTTTTCATAAAATGAAATCCAGGAACATATCCTCCATTTCTGGTTCTAAATCCATATTCTTGTGAAGCGGGATAATATGCTCTTTTTCCTGTTTTTGATATTTTTACAAAAACATCATTGTAAGCTGTATCAAATGTTACTTGATATACTTTTTTCCCTTTTAACTTCGACTTTTCACCTTTTAATATTATCCCTTTTCTTAAGTTCCCTGACCGGTCAACCCAGCCACCTTGTTTTGCTGCTTTTAATAAGATTGTTGAACCTTGTTTTGCAGCTTTAGTTACATATTTTTGTGGTACATCTCCAAGCCTTTTTAAGCTTCTTTGTAGTTCTCTCATTCCTTGAATTTTGTAACTCATTCTATCAGCTCCTTGCACATGAGCTGTAGAGCTTCGTTTTTTTCCTGAAAGTTTATAACCGATAAAATTGTGAATATCCTATCCTTGAATTTAACTCTCATTGAAGGTTCTACACCTTTTCTATATCTGATTAGGATTTTATGCGTAACTTCGCTGTTTATCGTTTCAGCTTGGAAAAATTCACGACCTGATATTGGGTTTACAGCTGCCCATACAGTTACTACATCTACCCAGTTTTCAGTAGCTTGACCATAACTATCTTGGACCATTTCAAGTTTTTGTAGTGTAATTCTATGTCGTAAATCGTTTATTTTCATTTCTTCATCACTCTCTAATATATTCTTGAGATAAAGTCAAATGATTTTTTATCATTTCATATGATTTTTGGTACCTTTCTGCTTCGTTATTATCCGAACTTGAATTTGCTTTACAATATGTTGTTATTGCCCTAATAATAAGTGGGTCTGTATCAACTATTTTTGTTTCTAATACTCCACTTAATTTTAAATCAGCTTTTGCTGCATATATTAAGTCTAAAATTTCTTCGTCTAAATCATTTCCATCTATTCTTAATGCAATTTTAATTTTATCTAAAAGCATTTAATCACCCTCTTAAAATAAAAAGGGGAGGATAATCCTCCTCTTAATTAAGCACCTTTCTTTATTAATAATACACCGTTTGCATCTCTTAACTTACCATCTCCAATAAGTGTCGCCTTATCAATCCACTCGTCTGTGTCTTCATCAAAGTATCTTTTCATTGTCATTTGCATATTAGAATTAAACACATACTCATTTAAGTCAACAAATATAGCAAATACATCGTCAGCATTTGCAGTATCATAATTTGGTAAGTAATCTGGTTCAACAACCAATACATCATATCCACCAAATCTTCTAACAGGAGCTCCTGTTATACCATAATTTGTTCTTGCAATAGGTTGTCCATTATTATCAACCATTCCATCAATATAACCTTCAAATGTAGCTTTTGACATTATGAACAGTCCCTTACCTTCATAAGCTAATGGAATCTTAGCAAATACATTCTTCTTCCATTTATCCCATTTACCCATATCAGCTGATGCCATTGTTATTTGTTGTTCTGCTGGAATTTCTGATGTATGATTTATAATACCCTTTGGCATTCCACTTCCTGTACCACTTATTACAGCCTTTTCAATTGCTATAATCATTGCTTCTGCTATGTCAGCTGCAATTGTCTTTTCATAAACATCAAGTGATACTGTATCAGATTCTAAGCTTGTTGCAATTCTACATTGAAGTTTATAGTAACCAAATTCAATATAGGTATTAATAGTTTTCTTTTGTTTGTCAGCCAATGTATTTTCTGCTTGCCATGTTGCTACAGGCTTAACTGAAGCTGTTGGTATCTTAATTCCACCCTTGAAAGCAGTTTTTCTAATTCTTTCCCAAATTTGTCCTGAAGCCTTCATCTTTTGAACAACTTCATTCATTATAGTTGTTGGGATAACTACTCCAATGTCTGTAGTCATTGTTGTTGCATTTGCTCTTAATTCTTCTGACACAACACCTGTTTTTAAATATTCTCTAAAAGCTTTTCTGTATTCTAATGTTGAATACTTATCTTCTCTTTCTTCTGTCTTATTAATAGAATCAATTACATTACCTGTTCCATTATTTATATTTTGTGCTTCTTTTAATATTCTTTCTCTTTCTTCAATAGCTTTTAATTTTGTTCTTAATTCATTTGCTTCTTGTTCAAGTTTGTTTACGTCTGCCCCTTCCTTGATGATTTCTTCTGCAATTTCCTTCATTCTTATTAATATAGCTTCCTTATTCATTTTTAATTCCTCCTATCATACTTATAATTTCTAAATTTATTTTTTGAGCTTTCTTTCTTAGCTCTTGTTTTTCTTGTAAATCTTTTAAACTATCTTTAAAATCTTGAAAACTTCTACTACTTATTGAACTTGAATCGTAAGCTGGAAAAGTACAAGGTGAAACCTCGATAAGCTCTGCTTCAATTATGCTCCTTTTATAAACTTCTCTACCTTCATATTGAACCTTAGACCAAACATCATCTATAGGAATAAACCCAAATGATGAACCATCTACATCACCACGTTTTACTATTTCATATACATCATTTCCCCATGAATTATTAGGTAAGTCAATTTCATAATGTAACCCTGTAATGTCTGGTATGAATCTTAATGTCCCTGCTTTGACACTTCCTAATGGTTTTGATGAATCATGGTTCCATAAAGCTTTTTGGTTTTTCTTTTCAATAGATTTGTCAAATGCACCTTGAGCAAATTCTTCAAGCCATTCATCCCCCCACCTATCTCTTATTAGAGTAGGAGAATTATATTTTAGTGCATAACCTCCTATTGTTCTTCTCTCTTGATTTTGTTCTTCTCTAACCTCAATTCTTTCATTAACCAGTTGCCTTAATTCCTTCTCCTTCATTTTCCTCACCTCCTTCCTCTGTTTTTACAACGCCTGTGTCAAGACGTCTTATAGGTTTGTCTCCACCTTCAATTGGTCCCAAATTCATTACTTCTCTCCACTCATTTGGTGTCAATGCTCCTCTGTCTACCATTTGAACCAAGTTCAATTTAGTAGAAGTTGAGGCATATTGAAGGCTGTTTGCTTCAAATATAATTTTGTTCCCAAACCCTCTTTCTTTTTTACTGAATATTTTCCTTGTAAATTCTCCACTTAACTGTTTTGACAGTGGTTCGATTTCAGCTTCGTAATATGCATTCCACTCATCTTCTGTAAATTTTGATTGAATTATATTTTCATTTGTATTAAAAAAGCTATATATCCTCTGAGTGGTCTCTTTCATTTGAGCCGCATTAGGAACATAGCTTTCATACTTTATTTGTTCCACATCGTAACGTGGGTCACTTGCTGCAACTCCTTTACCTTTATCTATAGACAAGAAAGACTCAACAAACCTTTCAACTTCCATATCTCTATCTTCTGGTCTTAATACATTCTTAAATTTCAATAGCCATTTTATAATCATCGAATTTTTTATTGCTTTTACTATTCCTTGGTCTGTTGTATTAACAACTTCCATTAAATTTTTTAAAGTTGCCTGTGGAGGGTCTCCAAATAAATCGCTCTCATTAAAATCCCTTCGCAAATGTATAATGTCTATATAAGGAATTGTTGTCCTTTTACCATTCGCAAAAGTAAATCTTAAATATAAATCCCCTTCCTTACCTTCTATTGCTTCAACAGAAGTTGCAGGAAGAGGATATATTTCTTGTGCATAGCCTAACGCATCACGTTTTATATATGCAAATGCATTGTGATTGAGTGCTAATTGAATTGTTAATTTTTCTAATAGCATTTGCATTGTCATAAATGGATTAGGTTCTTCAAGCAATAACCTTAAATATGGCTCTGGATTAACTTTAAATTCTCCATTATAATCTCTAATATGCTTTGCATTAAGCTTGCCTATTGCTTGAGCTTTAGGCCTAATTGCAGCTCTAACTAAATCACTTTTATACAAGTTTCCATCCCACGCATAGAACCCATTACCATAATCGGTTATAAGTTCGTAGCGTGTTGTTGATTGTTGTGTTGTATTTTTGTTTCCAAATATCCTTTGAAATAATCCCAATCATCACACCTCCCTTCATATCATATTTTGATAGTCCTCATAATGTCTTTCTAATGTTACATACGCATTTAATAAACTTGCTGTTCCATCTATACGCCTTCTTTGATTTTGTGATTTACTTGGCTGTATATTTAAGTTCTTATCTATTTCAATTGATGTATTAGAAAGACACCATTTTAATATTGGATTATTGTTATAATTAATTCTTTTTGCTTCTAAATCTGCACCCATATTTTTCATTGGCCCTGATAATGTTTTCTTGCCTTGTATAACTGGTTCCATACTTTCTTCACCAAAATAACTTTTCATTTCTTCTACCCAATAAGTAGCTGACCAACTATCATATCCTATCCAAGGTATATATATCCCATATTGATTTTGAACCTCTAAAAACCATTCAGTTACATACTTATAATGAACCTTATTCCCTGGTACTGTTCTTAAAAGTCCCATATTTCTCCATATATCATACGGAATTTTATCTTCCAATACCCTTTGCTCCAATAAATCCTCTGGCAACCAATACATCTGCATTACATATATTGTATTATCTCCTCTAACCATAAATATAACTGTTGCACAAGTTAAGTCAGTTGTAGATGATAAATCAGCTCCACCTATACCATATTTAGGCTTTAACCTTCCTAAATCGTACGTAGCAGGATTGTTTAGTTGTTCAAATGTTAACCATGCTTCTGACGTCGTTTCTCTTATATTAAAATCTTTGCATAATAGATTTTTAACAAGTAAAGGATTTGCAATCGCCTTATTAACCTTATTTCTTAATTGGTCTATGCTTTTTATAGTTCCTAACCCTGGGTTAGCCTTTTGCCAGCATTTCTCATCAGTCCACTCTTCCCTCTTATCAAGTTCATAAATGATAGGTAATAATCTTTCGTTTTTATATCCATTTTCGTCATTATACCCATTTATAACCTTTTCAGCCTCATCATATTTAATGTCATACACACTTTCTCTTACAGTTCCTGCTGTTGTTGTTATAAATATTAACGGTTGTTCCCTTGCTGTTGTACCATCTACAATGACATCATAAAGATTTTTATCATTCCAAGCATGTATTTCGTCCAGCAAAGCTCCATGAACATTAAGTCCATCTAATGTATCTGAATCACTTCCTAATGGTTTAAATGATGAATCATTAAATTCACTCGTAAGCTCTGCCACTAATGTCTTAATTCTTTTAGAAAGTGACGGTGATTTTTTTACCATTCTCTTTGCTTCAAGCCATATTATTTTGGCTTGGTCCTTTTTTGTTGCTGCTGCATATATTTCTGCTCCTGGCTCTCCATCTGCAATCATTAAATATAATCCTATTGCAGCAGCTAATGTGGATTTCCCATTCTTTCTCGCTACTATTAATAGGACTTCTTGATATTTCCTTGTGCCATCTATTTTATGAACTATACCAAATGTAGCTGCTACTAATGCCTTTTGCCACAACTCCATAATAAAAGGCTTACCACCCATTTTACCTTTACTGTGTTTACAGTAATTTTCAATAAATTCAATAGCGTGATTAGCCTTCTTTGGGTTGTATTCCCATTCACTATTAGCATCACTTATTATTCTTGCAAGTTCCTCATATACTTTATAAACCTTGCGACTTACTACAACTTTCCCAGTTATTATTTGTTCCCAATATTCAAGTATAGGATTATATGCAAATGGATATGTTATCTTCCTACTCATTTACTATTCACGAACTCCTCAAATCCGTCATCCTCCTGTTTGATTTCTTCTTTTGGCAATAAGTCCGCTAATTGTTTCATTATAGCCATGTGATTTTTTATCATAGTATTATATATTTCAACCTCTGGGCTTTTTTTAGTTCCCCATTGGTTCTCTCCATTCTGATATTCACTTACAACCCCATTTTTTATAATTTCTTTTTGTAAATCATCTAAAGTAACAGACATAAATGCAGCATTTTCAATAAGAGAATGTACTGCTTTTTTTGTCTTAGTATCTATCTTACTGAAAATCTTGTTAAGTCTTTTTACTTCCTGATTTATCCTTTCTTCTTTTGATAAATCCTTTTTTATCGCTTTATCTCTCATTAAATTTCACCTCTCTTTTATGTCTGTTTTTTATTTTTTATACCACACCCCCTTATAGAACAACTTGTGTGTTATTCGAAGGTAGGACGCACGGTGTCGGCTACCCCATTCCTTCCGCAGTTATAGGGGGGCTTGCACCAAGTCCCCATCCTCTCCAAACATCACATCTTCTCTTGTTGTACTGTATTTGCTCATGTGCTCCTTGTTATGGCAATCTATACATAACAACTCTAAATTATCCCAGCTTAATGTTATTTCTGGATTGTTTATATTCTGTGGTGTTAGTTTTATCTTATGATGAACTATATCCCCAGGTTTGCCACAACGTTGGCATAATCCATGAACCAATTTTTTATATCCTTCTCTGCATTCTTTCCACTCTTTGCTACTGTAGAACTTCTTTGCAAACTCCCTTGCCATTATCTCACCTACTTTTATAGCATGAAAAAAGAGCCCTATTAAGAGCTCTTTATCTGTTTAATTTTTCATTAATTCTCTTCAGTTGTTCAGTTATATCTTCAAGTGCTTTTGTATTTCTTTCTATAGCACATATTAACTTCCAATTCTTTCCGTACATTTTTTTAAGTTCTGGTGTGAGATCTAAATATTTATCTTCTTCTTTCTTCCCAAACATTTTTTATTCCCCCTTTCATATTTTCCTATAATATTTATGCTAATATATAAGTTATATATTCCTTACTATCTTATCTGCCTATATGCTCCCTTGTGTCTTTTATATACATGACCATTTTGCATAAGCTCCTCTATATCACGAAAGGAGAGGTGTTCTTTCCTCTCCTTCTTCTTTGGTTTCTTCTTTCCCACCTCTCCTCAACTCCTTTCTAAAAAAATAAGCACCTTCTAAGGTGCTCGGGGGAGATTAACTTGAGTTCGTTGGGAGTTTATTTCTTATAATTAGAATACCATAAATTTATTTGTTTTTTTCCCATCTTTGTCCCACTTTTGTCCCACGTTTCATTTCAAAATATTTAGCAAAGTCCTCTATTATTTCCTCTCTTTTTCTTGATACTGTACTTTTCCCCATATTTAATTTATCTGCAATAACATATAAACTGCATCCATCACCATACTTCATTTCTATAATCTTCTTTGCTTCCTCATTCATTTGATTTATTGCATATTCTATGTCTGCTATTTCTGCCTCTATATTTATTACCTTTGCTCTTAACTTCAATTTTTCTTTTATTGTTTTCTTAAGCTCTTCCTCTAATCTTGTTATAACTCTTTCTAACTCTCTTTCTGCTTGACTTGAATTATCATTATTGCTTTGTATGTATGGTTTATCGTATGTAATACTTTGCAAATCACTTTTTAGTACTATATTTGTATTTCTTAAATCTTCACTTAACTTTTGTCTTTTTTGCTCTAATATCTCTATTTTATGTTTCATTCTACCTAATTTTTT
Source organism: Caloramator proteoclasticus DSM 10124 (assembly GCF_900129265.1). Lineage (GTDB taxonomy): Bacteria > Bacillota > Clostridia > Clostridiales > Caloramatoraceae > Thermobrachium > Thermobrachium proteoclasticum. The sequence goes on from NZ_FQVG01000039.1 coordinate 19,140, forward strand.
CTTATAGTTGTAATACCTATACAACATTCCTTCTGTTTTTCTGAATATGTCATCTCTTATCATGTCATCACCTCAATTTGATATATGCCTGTCCGCATTTTTCTGGGTTTCCCTCACATTTGAAACTGCATTCATTGAACTTCTCACATTCTCTACAACAATAATCACTACATCCACTTGCTTGGTTAATGTCGATTATTGCTCTATATGCCAACCTTGCAACTTCTGGGCTCATATCACTTTACCTCCCTCACACTTCACTCTGTTTCTTATATATCGTTTGGAGTCCGCTCATTTCTGCCATTAGACCTTCCAACATGTCCCTCGCTGTTTTATATGATACCTCTGCCAAGTCCCTTTTATATTTCTGCTCTGCCACATTCCCCCTCGCTACATCAGGAATGAGAGTGGCTTGCATTTTCTCATCCTTAAGCTTTACTATTTCTTTTGCCAGTGCAAGCCTATACTCCCTTTCAGCTTCTGCATATGCCTTTGCATATTTGTAGAGTTCATTTGTCCCTTTTTCTATCCTCTTCGCTGTTTCAAATATAGCTTGTCCTATATCTTGCATATCTAAGGCCATCTTTAAGCTCCCCTTCTTCTCTTCTCTATCTCTAAATAGGCATATCTACAATTGTTAAGTCCAAACCCACTTTCAGGAACTCTATTCGCAGCAAATATATCGTGTAACTTGCATTCCGAATGGTACTTTTTACAATTCTTACAATTCACATTCATAATTTCTTCACACCAATCTTCAAACTCATCTCTATAAAGCTTTACCCATTGATTTTCTTTCTCTGCTTCCTCTCTCATTTTCTTTATTTTTTCATTTTCAAGTAGTACCACGTCAAAATCTTTTATTTTATCTAAAAGTTTTTTTACTTCTTTGTCATTTAATTCATTAGTTTTTGTTTCAAAGAATTTCATCAAATATGTATGAGCTGTTTTGAGACATTTCCTCATATCCTTTGTTATAATTCCTCTATCAAACCAAGCATTTGATATATGTTCAACTCCACCCATTAGAGCTGCAAACATCATCATATCTTTTCTTTCTTGTTCGTGCAAATAGTCTCTTTTATACTTGTTCATTTTGTAAATCCCCCTTCTCTTCATTTACTATTTTTCTTAATCTCTTTGCCATTTCTTCAAGCATCTTTTGTGTTCTTTCTTCTGATATCCTGTTTTCTCTCATTACTTCTATTAGTGCCTTGGTCATTTTTCCCCAAACATTATCGCATCTTCTTACTACTTCCTCTTCTATTGTTGCATTTACTGACCAATTTTTGTATTCTTGAAATTGTTTATCTGTTAGCTTCGACCTCACCTGTTTTTCCATCTTCCTTCTCATAGCTCTGTTCATCTTTCTTAACCCCCTTAACAACACATTCATCATTTGCCATATCCGCTAAACTTAATTCCCTATAATCTAATTCACATCTCGCTTGTCCATCTATGTAATAAAGATGTTTGCATTTCCAACACATATTATTCCTCCTTAATCAAGGATATAAATTCTTCTACTGGCATACATACAAGCCACCCTTTATTATCTTGTCGCATAAAAAGCATATCGCTATTTTTATCCTGCTCTAACCACTTGTATATTGTATTTAAACCCGCTTTTCTTCTTTTTACCTCAATCCTTTTTTCTTCTCCATTAATTTTTGCTACTACATCACAGCTATATTTTGTTGTTTTAAGTGCTCCTGAAAGAGGCACCCTTTCCGCTTCTATTCCATATTGTTTTAGTAGTTCTACTACTTCTTTTTCACCTGTATAACCTTTTCTTTTGGCTCTCTTTCCTCTCTTACTCGCTTCACTTTCCTTTTTCATTTTCTTTGCTATCTTCCTTTCCTCTCTTTGTCTTATTTGTCTTTTGCAGAGGATTCTTTTATCCTCTGGCAAATATAGGCTATAATCTTCACATATCCAACATTTGCCTTGTTCATAGCTTTTACAATTTCCCTTTACTTCACAATCTGTCATTGTGCTACCTCCAACTCAATATATATTTCTTTGGCAATTTGGACACACATCTGTCCATTCATCTTTTATCTTCTGTGTTCTCCACTTCTTTTTCTTCTTATATTCGACAACATCTTTAAAACAATCAAACTTTTTATGTGCTTCTTCAAAACAAAAATCACAAGCCAATATATATTTACCATATTGTTTGTCTATCATTTTTATCCCCCCTTATACTCTTTCCATATGTAAAACCGACTTATATCTCCATCCTCTTCTTAGCAATTTCATATTATGCTTTTCTATCTCATTTGCTATGTCTATTCCTTCCTGTTCAAGCTTGTCCAATATGCCTATACAAACTTGTATTACATCCAGTGTTTCCTCAGCTATCTTCAATTTAGTTTCTTCCTTCTCTGTAACATGTTTGATAAGTTCGCAACTAAGCTCATCTACTTCCTCATGGAGCTTGTAAAACATATCTATGTATTCATCATTCTTTTCTAAAATCAACATCTCCATCTTTGGTCCTCCTATATAAACATCTTGATGAATTCTTTGTGTTCTATACCAAGCCTAATGCAAGCTTCATCTAATGCCTTGTTTAAGGCTTTGGAATAATCTTCTCCTGTTCTTTCTGTTTCCTGCAATGCCAAGCTTGTTGCTATGCTCAGCACCTGTTTTCTTATTTCTAATATTTCCTTATTATTCATATCCCCACCACCTTAACTCCAGCCTTACTTACTTGCTGTATTATTGCTTTTATTGTTTTTGTTTGCCATTTTGTATCATTTATCGCAACATCAACTAAAATATTTTTGTGAATTTCTTTTCCCTTAAATTTTTCTATTAGCTCATCCACACTTATATATTGTTTTTTAGGCAACTTACCTTTATATACATATAGTCTTTTATGTCTTGGTCCTTCAAACTCTATATCATACCCTTGCTTCCAAGCATTAGTCAGGTATGTGTTTAAATTACTATCTTTTACTCCAAGTTTTTCTCTTATCTTTTTTCGTTCAACTGTTTTTTTCCTCAAGTATAATATCTATAAATTCTTTATACCTATCCATTTTAATCCCCCTTTTTTAAAATGGTAATTCTTCTCCTTCTACTTCAACAAAATTGTCTGGTATATTCTCTTGAGGTTTATCCTTTGGCCAATCAAGGAATTTTACTTCCTCTGCAACAACTTCTGTTACATATCTATTCGAGCCATCTTGGGCCTGATATTTTCTTGTTTGTATAGAGCCTGAAACCGCAACAAGCCTTCCTTTTGTTAGGTTATTTGCTACATTTTCAGCAAGTTTTCTCCAGCAAATAACTGGTATGAAGTCTGCTTCTCTCTTGCCTTCTTGGTTGGTATAGTTTCTATCTACTGCAAGTGTGAAATTCGCAACTGCTATTCCTGAAGATGGCGTAAATTTTAGTTCTGGGTCTTTTGTTAGTCTGCCGATAAGTATTGCCTTGTTCATTTATCTTACCCTCCTATATTAATTTGCAGTCTATTATTTCAACTTTCACAACATAATTTGGCAAATAACTTAATTCATCTTCCACAAAGAGAGCTCCCCCTTCATCATTTTTTAGTATCATTCTAAACCATTCGTTGCCGTCATCGTCTTCCCCAAGCAATCTAAAACCCACATTGTTTTCTTTAAAGTCATCCTCACATATATCCTCAAAGTCTATAAAATTTATAACTTCGTACCCTAATGCACCTCGTGTTTTCATTTCCATTATTGCTGTGCCTTTATACTCCATTGTTTGAAAAACAATTTCGATTGTGTGTAATCTCTTTTGAAAATTATCTGTGTTGTTGTAAGATTTCATAATTCTTCAATCTCCTTTCTGCATTCTTCACATATTGTCTCCCAGCCATCTGTATGTTTGATACTTTTCCAACTGTTTTCTCTCTTATATTTCAACGCCTCATCAAATGTGCTAAATTCTCTTTCTTCTCCGCAATAATCGCAAATTAATATATATTTGCCATATTGTTTATCTATCATTTCTTATTTCCTCCCTATCATATTCTTCTATAGTTTCATACTCAATGATTTCTGCCCAACCAAACATTCTTGTATATTGTAGAGCTAGCTCCTTTGCCTCCTCTAATGTTTGACACTCCTTGAAGCATTCACTTCTTTGCCAATTAGGGTGAATCACTCCGATTTTCATTTATCTCTCCTCCCTCATCTTTTCTATAATGAAATCTATTATCGCTTGTCTTAACTCGTCTTCATTTGCTTTCTGAAGCTTTGTTCTTACCTCTCCAATTGTCATATATCCACCTTTTAATATCTTTAAAACATCATTACCCATTACTTAACTCTCCCTTCCCTAATAGTTTTTTCTCCAGTTCATTTGCATCGTATTGTCTTTGCCCACTGTAATTTATATATGGGTGTTGAACTACTTTTTTTGAAGTTATTTTTGTTTCTTTTTTGGACCTATTTTCTTGTATTCCACCATTTCGTTTCCAATTCATTAATATCCCTTCAACATACTTTAGGTTGTACTTTGCATTCTTAACAGCTTGATCTATAGCTTTCATTACCCACTCTTTAGAGTACACTTCAACCATTGCATCTAAAAACTCTGCTGCTTTTTGATTGATTAATCCGAACCCTGCTTGCTCATAATATTTATAAATTTCTCCCACGTCGGTGCTATTACTACTACAACTACTATTTAGTTCTTTTTGGTTATAGTTAATTGGTTTTAGTTCGTGTACAGTAGCTGTACACCCCCTGTTCATTTGCTGTACACCCCCCTGTTCATTTGCTGTACACCCCTGTTCATTTGCTGTACACCCTATCCAGTCCAGTGGATTATCTTTAATTATATAAATATTACTTCTCCCTTCTTCTTTGCCACTTATTATCTCTAAAACCCCTATACTTGTTAGTTCTTTTAATGCATTAGATAATGTTGCTTTAGATTTAACTCCAATATCTTTCATTAAAGTTTCATAATTTGGAAAGCATTCTTTATTTCTATTAGCATATTTACAAAGAATTACATACAGTAGTTTCGCTTGTGTGCTTAAATTAACTTCTAAAATATGATTTTCAACTATTGTATAGTGCCATTCTCTTTTGACTTCGAACTTGTCCATATCCTACATTTTCACCTACCTTTGTATCAATGAATATGCCTATCTGCTCTGTCCTTGGTAAATTTTCAAACTTTTCTACCATCTTACATTGCCTCCTTTTCAACCTTGTCATAGAGTTTTAATAAAAACTCTCTTCCTAATTGAGTCCATCTTCTGTGATAAATAACTTTGCCATTGTCTAATACCTCTTGTTTAATTTCTACATATCCTCTGTTTGCATATTTGCTATATAGCACCCATGTACCATTTTGCTTAAACTGGATCTTCTTTTTTTCTAAGTCCTCATTAAGTGCTATTGCTGATTTAAAACCTAATTCCTTTGCTATTTCTGTTGCTGTATAGGTTTTATTGACGTGCATTAGAATATTGTTTATTCTTTCTGCTTCAAGCCTTCGTTGTTTTTCCTCTTTGTATTTCGTAAGAAGTTCAATCATAAAGTCTGGATCTTCAAGTGTTTTTTCTAGTACTTTATCTGTTACATAAATTCCATGTTTCCTAATATCTTTCAGAATCTCTTTAACTTTCTTTTTGAATAGCTTTGCTATAGGCTTTCTGCTCTGCATAAGAACTTCATATAAGCCATCTTCGGTTAAAAACCACATTTCTTGTTCTCCGCCAAGGGTCGGAACATTCTTCCGAACCTTTTCATCATCCTCAACTAAAGCTACTAATTTATGAACACTAGATAAATCATACTCAATCCACTCTGCCACATCTTTTGCTAAGAACAAAGGTTCCTCTGGTGTCCCGTAAATTCTAAACTTTTTCCCTAATACTTCTCTTTCATCAATTATTTTTAAATCCTTCATTTGTACCCCTCCATCCTTATTTTCTTAATTTTCTTACTGGTATCTTAATTTCCTGTCCTGGTCTTATAATTGGTGATATATCGTTGTGTTTTCTGATTTCATATATAAGCCTTCTTGGATCTCCATCTGTGTATCGTTTAGCAATCTTCCAAAGGGTATCCCCTTGTTGCACAATGTATATTTCATATTTCAAATTTTTTTCTTTTTTAGTTGCATAAGTTCTATTTATGATGGATATAATAGTAAAAGAGGAAACTATGCAAATTGCCAGAATAAAAAGTAGTTTCTTTCGTTTCATTGTTTAAATCCCCCATTTAAAAATTTAATATTCTCTGGTATAATGAGGGTGCAGGGAGTGGCGGCTCCCGCACCAAACGGTTCTATTGAAAAGCCCTTTTGCCCAGGGCTTTTTCTATTGCCCTTCAATCTTTATGTTTTGTAATTCAGTTATAAGTTGTGATGCTTCACTTGAATTTAATTTCTCTAATGCATCTACATTGTATTTAGCTAACATACTTTGTAATTGTTCATCATTTATATTCAGCTTTTTTTGCATTGATTGAATATAAGCAATTTGGCTTTTACTTGCTGGCTTCATTTCTCTTTTCATACTACTTATTTGTGTTACTGAATTTCCTTCTAAATCCATATCTTCTATGTCCTGAGTGAAAATATCACTTAAACTTGCTACAGTTAATGTTGCATCTATTTGAGCTCTTTTTTTAGCCATTTTTAAGCAAGTATTTGCTATTGTATATGGATCAACTTTTTCACTTTGATATTTTCTCTCTTTACTATTGCAATGGCCTAAACCTTCAGTTATAAGTTGGTCTTGTTTGTAGAGTTTGCATCTAACTGTAAATGCAAAGAATCCATTTTCATAGTCTTGAACTTTTTCTATAAGTTCATATTCACTTGTCAAACCTAAAAGCATAAGAATTTTTTCTGCTCCTGGCTTTAAAAGCGTAGGTTTTGAGCTCCCAGGCACAACTCCAAAGTCGTGATTTTGATGTAATGTTGACTGAATCACTTTCTGAAATTGAGTTATTTTTTGCATAGTTGCATGTACTTGATTAATGTTTAAATTATCAATAATTGCCTGATTTTGAATTGTTTGATACTCAATTACCTTATCCATAGTAAAACCTCCTTAATTAATAATCTTCGTCTTCCCATATTTCATAGCCACCACCAATACCTTGCCTTAGTGCCAAACTATCATGCCATTCAGAATCTAACATTAAAATTTCATCTAAATTGCCTTCTTTTTCGGCCTTTTCCATTCTCTTTTCAAAGTTCTTGATATATTTTTGCATTCTTTCAAATCTACTCCTCATCTGCCTCTCTCCTTAATTCTTTTGTATAATGTTCTCCTTTTCGGAGCTTTATTACATCCAAAAGCCATTTGTATATTTGTTTATCTCCATATTCTCTACACATCTTCCATAATTCTTGTGATACTCTGTCATATGTTGTTTCATACATCCCTCTTACCTCCTTTGTTTTTTTTT
>NZ_FQVG01000068.1 GCF_900129265.1 Caloramator proteoclasticus DSM 10124
CCATGTTCGGAAGGGATAAGCGCTGAAGGCATCTAAGCGCGAAGCCCACCTCAAGATGAGATTTCCCATAGCGTAAGCTAGTAAGACCCCTGGAAGAACACCAGGTTGATAGGCCAGAGGTGTAAGCGTCGTGAGGCGTTTAGCTGACTGGTACTAATAGGTCGAGGGCTTGATCATACAGGCTGTGCAGTTTTGAAAGAACTAATCCGGTGACAATGCCGCGGAGGAAACACCCGTACCCATTCCGAACACGAAGGTTAAGCTCCGCAGGGCCGATGGTACTGCACCAATGCGGTGTGGGAGAGTAGGTCGTTGCCGGATAGTATGGCCCAGTAGCTCAGTTGGTTAGAGTGCCGGCCTGTCACGCCGGAGGTCGAGGGTTCGAGCCCCTTCTGGGTCGCCATATATGCCGGCTTAGCTCAATTGGCAGAGCAACTGACTTGTAATCAGTAGGTTGTAGGTTCGATTCCTATAGCCGGCTCCATAAAAAGCAAGGGTAGACCTTGCTTTTTTTATTTTTTGATGTAAAATATATATAAATACACTTGTAATTACACATATGAAGGATGTATAAGATGTACAGAATTAAACAGTTCCTTTGGGCTATATTTGCAAAACTAACCGATGAAGATAAAAAATTTATAGATTTCTATTTAAATGATAATGAGAAGGTGCTTTTTAATAAACTTAAGGAATCAGAAAAGGTTCATTCCGTAAAAGTTGCAAGGGAAGTATTACAAAAATCATTAGAGAAAGATTTATATGATATAAGTTTAGTAAAAGCAGCTCTTTTACACGATATAGGAAAAATAGATAGTGGATTAAACGTTATAAATAAGTCTGTAATAACAATATTAAATAAAATTTCTCCAGGTATCTTAAAAAAGCTCTATAGAATTAAACCAGTTTATTCATACTATAATCATCCTGAGATTGCAATAACTTATCTTGATAATTGTGACGATTATATAAAATTTTTAATAAAAAATCATCATAATTATGAAATAGACGATAAAAAGTTAAAAATACTTCAAGAAGTTGATTGCAAACATTAATATTAATATAATATTAATTGCAATAGTTATAATTTTTTGACATACCCTAATAATAAACAAGGGAGGATATATTATGGACTACCGAATTTTAATTGTTGATGATGAAGAAAATCTTGTAAAAGGGATAAAATATAATCTGGAACTTGATAATTACAGCGTTGATGTTTCATATGATGGAGAGGATGCATTAAGAAAAATTAGTGAAAATATTTATAATCTAATAATTCTTGATATAATGCTTCCTAAGGTTGATGGTTTAACATTGCTTAAGAAAATAAGGGAGAGATCCTCTGTTCCAGTAATAATGCTAACAGCAAAGGGCGAAGATGAAGATAAGGTTCTTGGCTTTGAATACGGGGCAGACGATTATCTAACAAAGCCATTTAATATATTAGAGCTACGTGCAAGAATAAAGGCATTACTTAGAAGAACCTATGACATAGTAGCAAATAAAGGAGATATAATAAAATCTGGAGATATAATGATTGACGTTCCTTCAAGAAAAGTTAATATAGCAGGTAAACCAGTTGACTTAACTTCAAAGGAATTTGATATTCTATTCTTACTTGTTACAAATCCAGGGAAAATATATAGCAGAGATACTTTACTTGAAATAATTTGGGGTTATGATTACTATGGAGACTCAAGAACAGTTGATGTACATATAAGACGATTGAGAGAAAAAATAGAAAAGGATCCTAGTAACCCACAATATGTATTAACTAAGTGGGGAGTTGGTTACTATTATAAAGGATGATTTAATAAAAAATTCTGTTAAACTAAAACTATCCTTATCCTATGTAGCAATACTAACAGTATGTTTACTTTTAGTAAATATATTTGTTTTCTTGGCAATTAGAAAGGAATATATTACTGAAAGAAAAGGGAATATATATCTATATCAGAGAACAATTGCTGATTTGGCTTATGAGGCGGATTTAAATAAAACGCCTCTTTTTGACATTGCAGTAGAAACTATATCTAATCAATCCAACTCAAGGATATTAGTGATAGATGATAAATACATCGTAAAGGCAGATTCTAAAAATGAGCTTATTGGGAAATATTATCAAAATAGAGAGGTTAAAAGGGCCTTTTCAGGAATAAAAACGTCTAAATTAAGGGGATTTTTAAAAAACAGCTATCTAAGTGTTGCAACTCCAATATTAATTGGAGATAAAGTAAAGGGAGTAGTTTTGTTTTTAACCCCTATAGATGATATATACAATAAGATTATAGTTATAGAAAAGAGATTGTTTACAATTTCTCTATTTATACTTGCTATAGTTACATTAATAGGTTATTTTATATCCACCTATGCTACAAAACCAATATATAGTGTTATTGATGCAATAGAGAATATGGCAGAAGGAAATCTAAAACAGAGGGTTGAAGTTATAGGGAACGATGAGATTGCAAGGCTATGTATGGCCTTTAATGAAATGAATGAGAAAATAACTACAATAGACAGTGAGCGTAGACAATTCGTTGCAGATGCATCTCACGAACTTAAATCCCCTCTTGCCAGCATAAATGTACTTGTGGAATCTTTAATATCAAGTGAATTAGCAAATAAAGATATGGCAATGGAGTTTCTTCAGGATATACATTCTGAGATAGACAGATTAAGTAATATAGTAAATAATCTTTTGGAACTTACTAAATTGGAAGGAAGTTTTGGAGTTAAGGTTGAAAAGTTTGATTTAAATGATGTATGCCTTCAGGTTGTAAAAAGGGTAGGATATATTGCAAAAACTAAAAATGTAGAAATATTTTATGATGGTCAGAGTGTAGAAATTGAGGCAAATAGAGATAATATATTTAGGGCATTGTATAACGTAGTAGAAAATGCGGTAAAATATTCCTTTGAATATGGTAGAGTTGACTTTTGGGTTGAAAAGGACAGCAGAGGAGCAATAATACATATAAAGGATCACGGAGTTGGAATACCAGAGGATGACATACCTAAGATATTCGAAAGATTTTATAGAGTAGATAAAACAAGGGATAGAAAAACTGGTGGAAGTGGACTTGGGCTTTCAATTGTTAATGAAATTATTAAAAAGCATAATGGAACGATAGAAGTAAAAAGTAGGGTGGGGGAAGGAACAGAATTTATAATATCAATTCCTTATGAATTTAAGGGATAGGAGTGTTTTATATGAAAAAATATTTTATATTCCTTCTTCTCACACTTTCATTTTTTATCTATGGATGCAGGCAAAGGGAAGTACAAACATACGATGTTAGGATAGTTATATATGAAATAGGTGAGGACAATTATTTAAGACCTATTGAGGTTGTAACAAAATTTAAGGGCTCTCTTGAGGCTACTTGTACAAACTATATAATAGACCACCTAAAAAAGGGAGGGTTTATAGATAACAACATAAAACTTAAATCAATAAAAAAGGAATCAGGAATAGTGTATATTAGATTAAATCGTGAAATAGGAGATATGTATAAGGATAGCAACTTAGCACTGTATTCAATAGTAAATACAATAACAGAAGTTCCTATGGTGGAAAAGGTAGTTATTCGAACAAACAAAGGAGAATATACCTATAACAGAAATAGAAGTGTTTTAAAAAGAGATAAGAACTTAAATCCTTCACAGGTATTAAAAAAGCAGATGGATTTTGAAAAAGAAGGAGATTTCTTTTCTGCATATCTTTTGATGTCAGATGAGGCATCTAATAATTTTAGAAAAAGCTATGATGACTACTACAAAGAAATGATGGAGGTATACAGTTTAGGTTTTACAAATCAAGAGTTTAGAGTTGGTGAATATAATATAGAAGGGAACATAGCTAAAGTAAAGGTTACATTTTTTGCACCTGAGGGTGATGTAAATTTACAATTTAAATGTGTAAACATAGATGGAGTATGGATGGTTGATTGGTTAACCTCACAAACAAATTTATAGGAGGAGAATATGAGAGGAGAAGAAAGAAGAGAAGCAATACTTAGCTATTTAAAAAGAGCCTCCTTACCTGTAAAGGGAGGAGAGCTCTCTAAACTATATAACGTAAGTAGACAAGTTATTGTACAGGATATAGCTCTCTTAAGAGCAGAAGGACACGATATAATAGCAACACCACAGGGTTATGTTTTAATGGTTAACAACAATCAATTTATTAAGAAAATTATAGCTGTAAAACACAATGAAAATCAAATAGAAGATGAGCTTAGAACTATAGTCTCATTAGGTGGAAGGGTTTTAGATGTAACTATTGAACACAAGATATATGGTGAAATAACAGGAAAACTAATGCTAAGGTCTATATATGATGTAGAAATGTTTGTTAAGAAGCTTAGGGAGAGCAATGCAAAACCGTTATCTAACTTAACAGAGGGTGTTCATATTCATACAATAGAGGCAGATAGCGAAAAAGATATGGAGAGAATAACAAAGGCTCTAAAGGAAAAAGGATTTCTAATTGAATAATATTTACAAATAAACTAAAATTGTGTTAAAATTCTATTGATTAATGTGAAAGGTGGGGGAAAAATGGATAATAGAGTAACAAAATTAGCACAGGTTCTTTTAAAGTATTCATTGAATTTAAAGGCAGGAGATAAACTTTTAATACAGGGTGGGCAAGCAACTATACCTTTAATAAAGGAAGTATATAGAGAAGCTGTAAAAATGGGTGTTTATCCTCAAGTTGATTTAGGAATCGAAGAATTAACAGAGATTATGTTAAAGAACGGAAATGATGAGCAGATAATGTACATACCAGAGTCAGCAAAGACAGCCTTTGAAACAGTTGATGCTATATTAACTATATGGGGCGAGAAAAATACAAGAATGCTAACAAATATTGATGCATCAAAGATGAAACTAAGATCAAGAGGAAGAAGACAACTAATTGATATATTTGAAAGAAGAATGGCAAATAAAGAGTTAAAATGGTGCGGAACACAATTTCCAACTCAAGCAGATGCACAGGAAGCAAGTATGTCACTTGAGGAATATGAAGATTTTGTTTATGGTGCAGGATATATAGATTTAGAAAATCCTATTGAAAAGTGGCAGGAAGTAAGAGAACAACAAGAAAGAATATGTAGAATACTTGATACTAAAAAGGAAATAAGAATAGTATCAAAGGATACTGATATAAGGATGAGTGTTGAAGGTAGAAAATGGATAAACTGCTGTGGTAATGAAAACTTCCCAGATGGAGAAGTCTTTACAAGCCCAATAGAGGACAGTGTTGAGGGATATATAAGATTTTCATTCCCAGGAATATACGCAGGTCGTGAAATTGAAGATATAAGACTTAAATTTGAAAAGGGTAAGGTTGTTGAAGCAACAGCAGCAAAGGGAGAAGAACTACTACTTGAACTTTTAGATACAGATGAAGGAGCAAAATTCTTAGGAGAAGTTGCTGTTGGAACAAACTATGGAATAAAGAAGTTTACAAAGAATATGCTGTTTGACGAAAAGATTGGTGGAACTGTTCATCTTGCAATAGGTAGAGGATTTCCAGAGGCAGGTTCTAAAAATTCGTCCGCAATTCATTGGGATATGCTCTGTGATATGAGAGATGGCGGAGAGATATATGCAGATGGAGAACTAATTTATAAGGATGGAAAATTTATTATATAAAAATATGACCCATGCGGATGCATGGGTCATATTATATAATATCGTCTGTTTCAATATCTGCTATTTTATCTAATGTTTTTATCTTTTTTATAAGTTGGGATTTATTTATTAATCCCTTTTCAATAAGAAGCTCAATTAACCCAACAACCATAAGAGTATTTTTATAATCTACTTCCTTTAAATCTGCTATTTGACTTAAAATATCTATTTCACTCATCTTAACCCCTCCCCATTATAATTATTGCCAAGTTTACTTTTTTTAAACAGGGGGGATGAAAATGAAATTAGATATGTTTATGTGTATTATATTTCTTGCTATAATGTCTTCTTTGGGGTTTGTATGTTTTGATATATTAAAACTAATAATATTTGTATATTTACTTTTTGTAGGGGTTAGGGGATTAAGATATAAGTTAAATATCAGAATAAAAAAGAGTAAAGTATTTTGTACCGCCTTTGTACTTTTGTTTTTTATGACCTTTTTAACTGGGTTTACCTATAAAAATCCTAAAAAACCAATACCGGTTTTAACCTATCATAGGGTTAATGATGAGGTTTATGATGCAAAGGTTCCAACTGTATCAGTAAAACAATTTGAAAAGCAGATGAAGTACTTAAAAAAGAGAGGATATCAAACAATCACAGAAAAGGAATTACTTGATTATTACAGTGGTAGAAAAATTAAACTACCTAAAAAACCAATATTAATAACTTTTGATGATGGATGGAGAGATAATTACGAAAATGCCTATCCAATACTAAAAAAATACGGTTTTACTGCGACAATATTTTTGGCAACGGGTAAAATAGGAGAGGATGAATATCTAACTTGGGATATGGTTAAGGAAATGTATTTAAATGGTATAGCCTTTGGAGGACACACAAGGAATCATATTAATCTATCTAAGGTGGATTTAGATACAGCAGAGAAGGAAATTAAATGGAGCTTTGAAGATATAGAAAAAAATTTAGGAGTAAAGCCTCTTTCTTTTTGCTATCCATATGGAGGAGGAGATTTAAATAAATCTATTCAACATATAGTTAAAAAGTCAGGTTTTCAAATAGCCTTTGCAAGTTACAACTATGGTATAAATATGGGGAATGTAAATATAATGGCGGTAAGAAGAATACTAATGCCCAGGTTTAATAAACTTCACAAGCTTGAAATGTTTCTTTTATTATGGTAATAATAAATTGATGTTGTAATTTTTTGAAATGGTGTTATAATATATATTAAAATAAACTGATGATGGGAAATAGTAAATAAGTTTAAAGTTTAAGAGAGCTGACGGTTGGTGCGAGTCAGTACTTTATCTTATTGAATCCATCCCTGAGGGTTTGCGATGAGCAAAACGGTAACCTCCGTTAAAGGTTTTAAGGTGGGCTTTTAGCCAATTAGGGTGGCAACGCGGAAGGTATGACCTTTCGTCCCTTTATAGGGATGAAGGGTCTTTATTTTTGTAAAAAATTTAAGTAGATTAATATAGAAAAGGAGGATTTAAAATGTTAGACCTAAAAAGAATAAGAGCTGAACACGAGGCTATAAAAGAAGCAATGAAGATTAGGGGTGAGGCATTTGACCTTGAAATGATTGATAAGGTTGTTGAGCTTGATGAAAGAAGAAGAAGCATTCTTGCTGAAGTTGAAGTTTTGAAGAACAAGAGAAATACAGATTCACAAGAAATAGCAAAGCTTAAAAAGGCAGGCCAAAATGCAGATGAACTATTAAAGGAAATGAAGGAACTATCAGATAAAATCAAGGAATATGACGCAGAACTTAGTAAGGTAGAAGAAGAAATAAACTATCTACTTCTAAGAATTCCAAATGTTCCACACAAGGATGTTCCAAAGGGAGAAACTGATGCAGACAACGTTGAAATTAGAAGATGGGGAGACGTAAGACAATTTGATTTTGAAGCAAAGGCTCATTGGGATATAGGAACAGAGCTTGATATATTAGATTTTGAAAGAGCAGGGAAGGTAACAGGAGCAAGATTTACCTTCTATAAGGGACTTGGTGCAAGACTTGAAAGAGCAGTAATAAACTTTTTCTTAGATACACATATAGATAAACACGGATATACAGAAATATTCCCTCCATTTATGGTAAACAGAAAGAGTATGACAGGAACAGGACAGCTTCCAAAGTTTGAAGAGGATGCATTTAAGGTAACAAATGATGACTACTTCCTAATTCCAACAGCAGAGGTTCCTGTAACTAATATGTATATGGATGAAATATTAGATGGAAGCAAATTACCAATAAAGCACGTTGCATACTCTGCTTGTTTCCGTTCAGAAGCTGGTTCAGCAGGACGTGACACAAGAGGTTTAATAAGACAACATCAATTTAATAAAGTAGAGCTTGTTAAATTTGCAGATCCAGACAATTCATATGAAGAATTAGAAAAACTAACTCGTGATGCAGAGGAAGTATTACAACTTCTTGGATTACCATATAGAGTTGTTCTAATTTGTTCAGGTGACTTAGGATTTACAGCAGCAAAGAAATATGATATAGAAGTTTGGATGCCAAGCTACGGAAGATATGTTGAAATATCAAGCTGTTCAAACTTTGAAGATTTCCAAGCAAGACGTGCAAATATAAGATTCAAGAAGGATGCAAAGGATAAGCCAAGATATGTGCATACACTAAATGGTTCAGGTGTTGCAGTAGGAAGAACTGTTGCAGCAATACTTGAAAACTATCAACAAGAAGATGGCTCAGTAATCATACCAGAAGTATTAAGACCATATATGGGTGGAATAGAAAGAATAACAAAGTAATTATAAAAATAGGAGTAGCAACTAAAAGGGCTACTCCTATACATTTATGCTATATATTTATCATTGCATAAAATGAAAGATGATTATATAATAAATATTGTCGATGGGCAATTAAGACAAAAACAAAAAATAAAATTAAAAAGATGTTGACAACAAAGTAAGTCGCTGATATAATAATAAATGTCCGATACGGAGAGGTGGTCGAGCTGGTTTAAGGCACCGGTCTTGAAAACCGGCGTAGGGGTGACTCTACCGTGGGTTCGAATCCCACCCTCTCCGCCATATAAAAACTATCAAGTAGGCAATATGGAGAAGTACTCAAGTTGGCCGAAGAGGCGCCCCTGCTAAGGGCGTAGGTCGGGAAACCGGCGCGAGGGTTCAAATCCCTCCTTCTCCGCCATAAAAGCCGCACAGGGTGCGGCTTTTATCCTTCAAAAAAGAATATGCGTCCGTAGCTCAGTTGGATAGAGTAGCTGGCTACGAACCAGTTGGTCGGGGGTTCGAGTCCCTCCGGGCGCACCACCAAAAGCCTTGAAAAATCCAACTTCAAGGCTTTGTTATTTTTTTGAAATCATCAAAAACAGAGCTAATGACAACCAAATGACAACATAAGAAAAAAAGAAGGCTTTTTAGACCTTCTTTAAAAGTAATATATCTATTTTATCAGCTGCTTCTTTTTGCATTTCAGGTAAAACATGAGAATAAGTATCAAGTGTTATTCCTATTTGACTATGTCCCAATCTTTCACTTACTATTTTGGGATGAGTGCCTTCTTTTAATAATAAAGTAGCATGTGTATGCCTTAAATCGTGGAATCTTACATCAGGTATATTATATCTCTTTGATATTCTCTCCATAACTCTCATAAAATGTCTTGATATATAATCAGGGTCATAAGGTTCACCATTACCTTTACAACATACAAAGTTTAAATCATTATAAGCAGACCCAAGAGCAAGTTTATTTTCAAGTTGTAGTTTTTTTAATTCTTTCAACTCTTTAATAAGCAATTGAGGAATAGCAATTTTTCTTTTACTCTTTGCTGTTTTTGTTGGGACTAATTCAAAATTTTTGTTTATTCTCTGTAATTGATTTTCAATATAAATATATCCATTTTTTAAATCAATATCTGACCACCTTAAACCTAATATTTCACCTCTACGCATGCCAGTTGAAATTGCAATCAAGGTAGGATAATATAAGCTTGAGCCTTTTAATGCATTAAGAAGAATTTCTACTTCATCAGATGTTAAAACTGAAAATTGATTTTTATTTCTCCTTGGTGGTTCAACTGCATCAGTAGGATTATTTAAAAGTAATTGCCATTTAACAGCATGTTTAAAAGCTGTATGAAGTATTGTGTGAATATATCTTGTACTTGTGCCACTCAAATTATATTCATCCATACATATTTTATAAAACTCTTGTATATGCAAGGGTTTTATTTTTTGTATTTCTATATGACCGAGCTTAGGTAGTATATACCACTCAATCATTTCTTTATAACTTTTTAATGTCTTTGGAGCAAAGTTTGTTTCACAATAAGCTTTAATCCATTTATCTAAGTATTCTTTGAGTGTGATTTCTTCTGCTTCAAAATATTCTCCTTTTTCAACATTTGCTATCATTTCAGCCAGTGCCTTTTCAGCTTCTTTTTTTGTTTTGAAGCCACCAACGGCTTTTTGCTTTCGTTTGCCTGTGATTGGATCCCTCCCAACGTCCACAATGATTTGGTATCCAGCTCCTCTTTTGCGAATATGCCCTCTCATTATTTATCATCCTCCTGCTTATATTCTATATTGTCATCTCCTTTATTACAGCAGGAAGTTTCTTCTCTGTTCTGTGAGCAGAGAGGTTTTAATTGGTATGTAGTATTATCAATTCTAATCCAGTTGATTAATATATTATCCATCAGAATCCCCCCGACAAACAAATATATCGAACATTTGTTCGATAATTTAAGTTCATTTTATCACAAATTTAAAATAATTTCAGCCTTTATTTTATAAATTCTACAAAAAGTTAATAATTCCTATGTCGGTATACAGAATTTTACGACAAATAATGACAAAATAAAAGGAGCCTTAATAGGCTCCGTTGATATTTATTGTATTATGATTTGAGAATTGTAATAGTTAATTAAAGAAGTTTTATGATTATCTACTTTATTTTTTAACTCTTCCAGATTCCACATGTGTTCTAAATTAAAAAATTTTAAAGCATCTTCAAAAGTAGTGACCTTATAACCTTTGTTTTTCAATTCTTCAATGTTTTGATGTAATCTTGATGAATAATTAAATACTATCGCAAATTTTGCACTTTTGCATGCGGTTTTATAGTATCTACCACCATGCTCTAAACATATTTGTGATATTTTATCTTCAATTTTCAAAAAATCAGTATAGCTTCCACCTTGATATTCATTTGATTTATATGCTATGAAACACCTATAAATATCTTCATCAATAGTGTCATAAATAACTTTTTTACTTAAATTTTCTTTTATACTATTCAATTCATTTATTCGTTCTCTCATTTTGTTGCAATAATTGATATATATTTGAGCGGTAACTAAAGTATCATCATAGGCTCTATGACTTTCTAAATCAAAACCTAAATATTCTTTAATAGTAACTAATTTATGATTAGGTAAATTGGGATAAATTTGTCGTGCAATTTTAACTGTATCTATAAACTCATTGTTAATTATATCATTACCATAGCAATATAAAACAGCATATTTTAGAAATTTAGCGTCAAAAGATGCATTGTGAGCTACTATAGGTAAAGCACCTATAAAGTCAAGCAATTTAGGCAGTATTTCTTCTATAGTAGGTTTATTTTTAACCATATCATTTGTAATCCCATTTATTTTAGTTATTTCTTTAGGAATTTTGATTTTAGGATTAATGAGTGTATGAAATTCATCTACTTTTATATTATCTTTGAACTTAAGTGCTGACACTTCAATTATTTTATCTGTGTCTGGATAAAGGCCAGTTGTTTCAAAATCTAATACAATAAATTCATCAAAGACTTTGTTTGTATATTTGGGATAATTAATCCTGAATTATTCACCAACCAAAAATTAAACTGAAAAATATTTATAAGAAATCTTAGCCTGAATTATTCACCAACCAAAAATTAAACTGAAA
>NZ_FQVG01000050.1 GCF_900129265.1 Caloramator proteoclasticus DSM 10124
TTTCAGTTTAATTTTTGGTTGGTGAATAATTCAGGCTAAGATTTCTTATAAATATTTTTCAGTTTAATTTTTGGTTGGTGAATAATTCAGGTTTATTATTGAAATTAAATTTTTATTACTGCTTTATTTATTAAATAAAAGAAAAAATTAAAACCACTTTGATTTAAATTACAAAATCAAAGTGGTTTTATAAAAAGAAGGGGAATAATATGATTACTTTATAAACCTAATAAACTCTGGGAATCTTTTTGCCCAGTGTATTTCACTGTGGGTTGCTCCTTCATCTATTATAAGTTTTATATTCTGCTTATCCATAAATTCACAAAGCGTTTCATATATCCTTATTGTTCCATTTATATAGTAATCCTTAAAGTTTGGCTCATTATCATTACTTGTTTCCTCTGTTCCAATATCAAGATAAACCTTCATTTCTTCTCTTTGTCCCTCTTCACGTAAAAACTCTAAAAGTTCACCCTCCTTAAACCAAGCAGCTGTAGAAAAGGCTCCTATTTTTGAAAACACATCTTGATATTTAAAACCAATATAAAGAGAGATAAAGCCTCCCATAGAACTTCCTGCAACTATCGTATTTTCTCTATCGCTTAATGTTCTAAAGTTTTCATCTATATATGGCTTTAGGGTTTTAACTATAAACTCTGCATATTCCTTGCCTTCTCCCCCTGCACCATCCTTTATTCCTCTTTCTAAAAGACTCTCTATCTCTTCATTCTTCCAAGGTGAATATTCATCAAGCCTTTTAAATCCCTCTTGATTATTATCTATCCCAACAACTATAAAGCCTTCTATCTCTCCATTTTCCTGCATTCTATCTAATGTTTCCTTAACCTCCCAAGAGTGTCCTGAATATGAAAGTTGATGGTCAAAAAGGTTTTGTCCATCGTGCATATATATTACAGGATATCTCTTGTTTTCATTTTCATAGTAATCTAAAGGAAGATATATTCTTATATTCCTTTTTCTATCTAATTCCTTCATATATATTTCCTTTATTATAATTCTATCCATAGTCCCACCTACCTTATTTTTAATACCATCTTTCCATAGGGCTCTATATCTAATTTACCTTCTACTTTTACAGTTTTATTATTGAGTATATCCATATACTCTCCCTTTAAACCAATCTCAAAACTCTTTTCCTTATTTGATAGACTAAAAATACATAAAACCTCTTCATCATCTACAAATCTACTAAAGGCATATACATCTTCATCTACATAGCACTTCCTATATTCTCCAACCTTTAATGCCTTTACTTCCTTTCTCACCCTTGTTAAATTTTTATAGAAACTAAATAGTTCTTTATCTATATTTTGAAAATCCATTGTTATTCTGCAGTGGGGGTCATTGGCACCAGATAGCCCTGCTTCATCTCCATAGAAAATCATTGGTATTCCTATTGTAGTAAACATATAGAAGGCTGCAAGCTTAAGTTTTTCTTTGTCATTCTTACATTCATATAAAAATCTTGCTGTATCGTGGCTATCTATTAGATTTAAAAGATTATATCTTATATCCCTTCTATATCTTGCATATAGGTTTTGCATATATGCATCAAGTTCCTTTAATTTCATATTCCCCCTTGCAAAAACCTCAAGGGCTGCGTGCATAAATGGATAGTTCATAGATGAATCGTACTGGTCTCCCCTTAAGTAGCTCTCTGCACCATCCCAAACTTCACCTATTATAATTGCATCTTCCTTTACAGATTTAACAGCTTCTCTAAATTCTCTCCAGAACTTATGGTCTATCTCGTTTGCAACGTCAAGCCTCCATCCATCTATGTCAAACTCCTCTATCCAATATTTCGCTATGTTTAGAAGATATTTTTTAACCTCATCATTTGTGGTATTTAATTTTGGCATATTTTTAGATTGACCAAACATCTCATAGGTGCCATCTTCATTTATAAAATACCAATCAAAGTACTTTGATTTTTTGCCCTTTTTCATAGCATCCTTAAAGGCAAAAAACTCTGAGCTTGTATGATTAAAAACTGCATCAAGTATTACCCTTATTCCTCTTTTATGACACTTTTCAACTAACTCTTTAAATATGTTTTTATTACCAAAGGATTTATCTATGTCATAGTAATCAATAGTATCATATTTATGGCAGCTTGGTGATTCAAATATAGGGGTTAGGTATATGGCATTTACTCCAAGCTCCTCTATATAATCAAGTCTATCAATTATTCCCCTTAAATTTCCTCCAAACATCCTCTTATTTGTAGGCTCATCAAACCAAGCCTCATCAAGCTCCTCTTTGTTGAATCTATCCACAAATATTTGATAGAAAATTGAGTCCCTCCACCAAGAATGTGCCTTGTATAGATCTCCTCTGCATATATAGGCAAATATGAAGTATCTATTTCTATCCTCTGGAGGTTCCTTGTAAAACCTTTGTTGTGCATAATATATTGTTTCCTTTTCATCCTCAAGTTTAAAATAGTAGCATATTCTATTAAAGCTTGGTGATATTTGTATCTCATAATAATCAAATAGGTCATCTGTAAAGACCTTATTCATTTCCTTTTCAAACATAGTAACCCTTGGGACAGGTTCATATCTGTCTCCATAACATAATATAACCCTCTTTAAATCATCCTTTTTTGTTCTAAGCTTAATGCATAAGGTTTTTTCATCTAATGGATATGAATAGGTACTGTCACTTTGATGGTAGATTGCTTCCTTTAACATCTCATATTCCCTCCAAAATTAAACGTTTAAGTATTTTAAGTTAAAGGCAGTTTTATTCTGCCTCAATTATCGTATACTGTACATATTTATAGTTCTTATCTATATATCTTAAAAGCAAGTCGGATATAAGCTTTGCTTTGTTTTCAATATCAACCTCTATTTTGTTTATTTGTTCATCTAAAAGATAGTCTTCATTGTTTATACAAATAACAGATATCCTATCCTTCTCTACAAATCTTGATAGTATTACTCCAAGTTCCTCTGAAACTACTATAAATCTTTCATCCCTGTGTTTTTTTACAACTTCCCTTACAGAATCTACAGAAGATATAAAGTAGACCTCTTCATTTTCCCTTTTATCCTCTCTTATTTTATCCATAAGATGCTCACTGTTTAAATGAGGAATTAAAATTACTTTTTTATCTTCTGAACTTACCTTTCTTGCATATCCTAAGTAATCAACATTTATCTTGTGGAATAGTATGTCATCAAGGACTGCATCAATTAAAAGTATTGGAACAGTAAACTTTATTGATATATCATAGAAAATTCTATTATCTACATTAAAAACAAGTACGCCGTCTAAATCCCTCTGCTTTATTATATCTAAATTAGGCTCTTCTACACTTATATTAGAGGATAAAACGTGGTAGCCCTTTGTTGCAAGGTACTCCTCTATTTTTTCAAGAAGCTTATAGTTGTGATTTGTGAAAATTGGCATTTTATTTTGTTTATGCTTCAATATTAAAACTCCCACAAGGCCTGATTTCCTCTTTACAAGTGACCTCGCTGCAAGGTTTGGAACATAGTTTAATCTATTTGCCGCCTGTATAATCTTATCCTTTGTCTCCTCTGAAATGCTCTGTTTCTCATTTCCATTTAGAACATAGGAGACAGTTGCAACAGATACACCTACCTCCTTTGCTATATCTTTAAGTGTTGGCCTTTTCATAGTTTACCCCCTCGGTATAACGTTATTTAGAAAATTCCCAATGGCACCTCTGCCATTGGGAATATTATATTACAACTTTCACCCCAAAACAACCAAATTAAATAGTTCCCCTCTTTATCAGCTCTTAACTGCACCTGATGATAATCCTTCAACGATATATTTTTGTAGGAATGCATAAAGTATAGTTATAGGTATTGCAACTAAAATTGCACCTGCTGCAAATAGTGTAAACTTAGTATTTGACTGTCCTGTAACCATTTCCATAAGACCCATAGCAAGTGTCTTCTTTTCTGCACTACTTAAAATTAAGCTTTGGAATATAAAGTCCATCCAAGGGCCTATAAAGCTTGTTAATGCAAGGAATACTATTATTGGAACAGCAAGAGGCATTATAATCCTTGTAAAGGTTGTAAAGTTTGTAGCACCGTCAACTCTTGCAGCCTCATCAAGGCTCTTTGGTATTTGATCAAAGTAACCCTTTATAAGCCAAGTATTTCCTGGTATTTGTGCACCTGCATAGAATAGCACAAGACCTATATGTGTATTATATAATCCTAAGTTCATAAGTAAAACATATACAGCAGTAAGTGTTAAGAAGCTTGGGAATACTTGTAATACAAGTATTGTAACAAGCAATGGTTTTCTTCCTTTAAATCTAAATCTTGAGAATACATATGCATTAAATGTAGTTAATATTGTTGAAAAAATCATATTTAAGAAGGCTATCTTTAATGTATTCTTATACCATATTGGATAGTCTGTCTTTGTAAATAGCTCCTTGTAATGTATAAATGTTGGATTCTTTGGAAACATAGTTGATGAATATAAACTGTTTCCTGGGTTTAATGAAGAACCTATAATCCAAAGTACTGGGAATAATATAAATATAGTATTTGTTATTAGGAATGTATATACTAAAGCTCTAAGTGCTATTGTCTTTGGAGTTAGCTTTTTCTTTTTCTTAACAAGCTTTATTTCGCTTGTTGATGTATTTGTGCTCATCAGATTAAATCCTCCTCTCTAAAGGACTTGGACCTTGTAAATGAAAAGGCAACAATTGGTGCGATGATTAGGAATATCATAATTGTAACAACTGATGCCATATGATATTGTTGTTGATTTAGTGTCATCTTGTAAATCCAAGAAATTAGAAGGTCTGTATGTCCTGCATATCTGTAATTTGGATTTACAGGGCCTCCACCAGTTACTGCATATATTAACATAAAGTTATTGAAGTTATATGCAAAGCTTGATATTAAAAGTGGCATTGTTGAGTATAGTACCATTGGTATTGTTATGTGTCTTAGTTTTTGGAATGCTGTTGCACCATCAATATCTGATGATTCATAAAGATCCTTTGGTATATTTGTTAATATACTTGTCATTAGTGCCATAAAGTATGGTGCACCAAGCCACATATTAATTAAAACAAGGGTAAACTTAGCTAAATGTGGATCTGTTAACCAACCTAATCTTTGTAAACCAATATGTTCTATAAAATCGTTTATTGGTCCTTGACCACTAAATATAAGTCTCATTATAAGCATTGAAATAAGTCCTGGAACTGCATATGGAATTATAAATATTGTTCTCCATAGCTTCTTTATCTTAACACCTGATGAATTTACTATAAGAGCCCACATAAGACCAACAAAAAAGCTTGTAACAGTTGCAAGAACTGCCCAAGTAACAGTCCATATAAATACACCTGAAAGTGTTTTATTCCATATCTTAAGTCCAAATATTTCTTTAAAGTTTTGTAGACCAACCCATCTTACTAAGTTTCTTGGTGGTAGATGGTATGGTGCTGAATAATCAGTAAATGCTATAAGTATTGTAAATACAATTGGTAGTAATATTAAGAATACAAGTGATAATAAACCTGGAGTAATAAATATCCAATGGAAATTTCTGTCTATTTTATCCCTAAGGGTTGTTTTCTTCTCCTCTTTAGCTTTATATGCATCTCTAACATTATAAACATATATTCCTATTATAATTAGAATTAATAAAATTGATATTATACCCTGTAACATTAAGAATATTGAGTGGTCAAAAACAGCAACTCCCTGTTCATTAAAGTGAAATTTAGTTACACCTAATGTCCAAATACCCCAAAGTCCGTGTGCGAAGTATGGAATACCGAAAACTATAGTTAAAATTTCAACAAGCAATAAAAAAATACCTTTAATGTATTCACCCTTCATTATCTGTGCAGAACCCATTATTATATATGACAACCAGGCATATTTTTTCTTATCTTCCATCTTTTCACCTCTTTCCAAGATTATTATAGGTATGTGCAGAAGCACATACCTATAAATATTTAATTAATTATATTACTTTTGTGCTGCTATTGCATCCTTTATAGTTTGTACACACTTGTCAAGTGCTGCCTTTGGTTCCATTTGTCCATCCCAAATAGCATTGAATGTAGTAGCAAGTGGGTCCCAAACAAGTTGCATTTGTGGAATTGATGGCATTGGTTCTGCATTTGCAGCTTGAGCCATAAATCCTGAAACGATTGGATCGTTCTTTATTTCATCCTTTTCAGCTAAAGCCTTAACAGGAGGTATTTGTCTTGTCATTTCAAATCTCTTCATTAGCATTTCATCTGAAGTTGCAAATTCAGCAAATAGCTTTGCAGCCTTTGGATACTTAGTAAATGAGCTTACGTATAGTGCTCTTATACCTGAGAAGCTCTTTGGTTGTGCTCCACCGAATGTTGGAAGTGGTGCAACTCCAAAGTTAACCTTTGCATCTTGGTATGCCTTAACTGCCCAAGGTCCATTTATAATCATAGCAACCTTTCCTGCTGTGAAGGAACCATCCATAAATTGATAGTTTGAATCAGCAGCCTTAAGTGGTAATATAGTTCTTAAGCTCTTGTAGAATTCTGCACCCTTTAGAGCACCTTCATTGTTAAGACCGATGTCGTCCTTGTCAGTTCCTTGCTTTCCAAATACATAGCCTCCATTTGCAGTTAAGAAGCTGTATGAGAAGTATGCATTACCAACATCCCAAGCAAGTGCATATTTCTTTTCCTTTGGATTGTTGAATGTCTTTGCAAATTCTATTATTTCTTCATAGGTCTTTGGTGCTTCCTTAACAAGATCCTTGTTGTAGAAAAGTGCATATGTTTCAATTGCTGTTGGGTAACCATAAACTTTACCGTCTAAGCTTACACCTCTTAGAGCAGCTTCCATAAAATCATTCTTTACTCTATCTGGATTGTGGTTTTCTTGAATTAATCCTGCTGCAACCATCTTACCTAAATGGTCGTGTGGTGCTGCAAAAACGTCTGCTCCAACTCCTGCAGGTCCGTCTTGTTGAAGTTTTCCTGATGTATCTGTATAGTTAACTGGTTCATATTTAACCTTTACACCATACTTCTTTTCGAATTCTGATGCTACATACTTTATGTATTCTCCTTCTGGGCCTTCACTTTCCCATACAAGTAATGTAGCTCCTTCTTCTGGTTTTAATTCATTAGTTTGTTCTGCTGGCTTATTGTCCTTTGGTTCTTCAGTTTTCTTTGGACCGCAACCAGCCATTAATGAAGCCACTAAAAGTGCTGAAAGCATAATTGACAATGGCTTTTTCACAGAAATTCCCCCTTCTTTAGTTTTTTTTAATTAATTAACTTAAATGTTTAAGTTCATTTATATTATAACTCTTTTGCAAACGTTTGTCCATACTTTTTCTGAAAATTTTTAAATATAATTTATTACAAAATTTTTAATTCTATTGTTACAATTATGTCATAAATATTCATATTTCTAATAAATTCTAATACCATTTAAAAAAATAAATTAATTATATTTACCATTTTGTAGTTTATAATAGTTAATATTGTAGTATAATATTTCTTGTTATTTTTTATTGCGAGGTGATTTTATGAAGGGATTTTCTAACTTTGTAAATACAGCACTTAAAATTCTTTTTATACCTATAATAATAGCAAGCCTTGGGTTTGTATATGCCTATGCAAAATACTTTAAGACATTAAATATATATCTTATTCTATTTTTCACATTATCATTTATATTATTTTTGTACGTTCTAAAAAAAGAATTAAATCCTAAGATAATATTAATGCTTTTAATTCTATTTGGGCTAATATTAAGACTATATTACGTAGTTACCCTTGATAACAGACCAGTATCTGACTTTGCAGGAATGTTTATACGAAGTAAAATGTTCTTATCAGGGGATTATTCAATGTTTCATAATAAAAACTACTATGCAAGATATCCCCATATGACTATGACGGTTTTATATTTTGCTTTAATTAGAAGTCTTTTTGCAAATTCTCTTCTTGCTATAAAGGTTATTAATGCACTTTTATCTACATTAGATATATTCCTTGTTTACCTTATTTCAAAGGAAGCCTTTAACTCTAAAAAAACTGCCCTTTATGGTTCCTTTATCACCGCCACATACCCCCCACTTATTGCATATTCTGCCGTATACTGTTCTGAAAATATAGCAATGCCTTTTTATCTACTTAGCATATATGTGTTTATTCTTGTTATGAAAAATAAGGCTAACACAAATACGTTAATTTTAAGTGGACTTATACTTGGAATCGGTCATATTTTTAGAATGGTTGCAGATGTTGTTGTGGTAGCTTATATTATGTTTATACTTATTTACTTTAAGAAAAACTTTTTTACAAAATCAAAATCTATACTCCTAATCCTTTTAGCCTTTTTAATTCCTATGATTACTGCAAATACAATACTAAAAAGAATGGGGATACTCCAGTACAACCTATGGAGGGGATGTGAAACTAAATGGACAAGTGTTTTGAGGGGTTCAAACCTTGAAACCTACGGAAGATGGAACATGGAGGATGCAAAATTTATAGCCTCCTTTGATGACGATAAAGAATTAGAGAAGGCAATTAAGGAAAAGGTAAAGGAGAGATATACAAAGACTCCTCTACCAAAGCTAATCTACTTCTTTTTAGCAAAATACTCCACACAGTGGGCATCTGGAGATTTTGGAGGTTTTTTCTGGGCACAGGCTGACACTAAGTCCTTACAAATAGATATACTGCATAATGGAATGTTGTATGTAAATCTATATTATTTTATAATACTTCTATTAACCTACATAGGCTTATTTAATAAAAGACAATATATAGATAATCCAATTATAAACTTATTTTATATAATATTCTGTGGGTATGGACTTTTATATTTAATAACAGAATCACAAAGTAGATACTCCTTCATAGTTTGTTGGTTATTTATTATTTTATCGTTAACTGTATTTAGAAGGGATGAAGCGTATGAATAAATATATAGAACTTATGCGTCCAAAGCAGTGGATAAAAAACTTCTTTGTATTTGGTGCTATTATCTTCTCTAAAAAATTTTTAGAATTAGACAGCATAGCAAAGGTTGTATTGGCCTTCTTCTGCTTTTGTCTTATTTCATCCTCTGTGTATATTATGAACGACATAAAGGATTTAGAGCAGGATAAGATACATCCTAAAAAGAAGAATAGACCTATTGCAAGCGGAAAGGTTTCAATTAAAAGTGCAATAATAGAGATGATTGTATTAATTATAGTATCTTTATCTACCGCCTTCTATTTGAATAAATATCTACTCATTATATTGCTGATATATTTTATAAATAATATAATCTATACCTTTAAGGTAAAGCACCTGGTTCTACTTGATGTTATCTCCATTGCAATAGGGTTTATATTAAGAGTTATTGCAGGTGGAGTTGTTATTAATGTTGAGCTTTCTGTTTGGATACTCCTATGTACTCTATTTATTTCTCTATTCTTAGGCTTTGAAAAGAGAAAAAATGAGCTAAAATGCCTAGAGGGTGATGCAACAAAGCACAGAAGAATACTTGATGACTATTCAATTAAATTTTTAGATGATATTTCAAACATTGTGTGCGGATGTACAATAATTTTTTACTCCCTTTATACCTTCTTTGCCTACAACCACAAATATATGATGATAACAAATATATTTGTTATCTATGGGCTTTTTAGATATAAGTATTTAACAGAAATAAAGGATTTAGGGGGAAGCCCTACAGAGGCTGTTCTTACAGATACAGGAATTATAATAGATGTTATACTTTGGGGAATTTGCAGTGCGGCTATTCTTTTATTTACATAATAAGAGGGAGGTTTTGTTTTGATTCAAAAGGTTGCAATATTTGATGTGGATAAAACAATTATAAATGGCGACTCTATGTTTATGCTTCTTTTTTATACTCTAAAAAAAAGACCTAAATCTATAATTGGACTTCCAAGGTTATTTTTTATGCTATTACTCTATTTATTAAAAATAATTGATACTAAAAGGGCAAAGGAAGAGATGTTCTATGTAATAAAT
Organism: Caloramator proteoclasticus DSM 10124; assembly: GCF_900129265.1. GTDB lineage: Bacteria > Bacillota > Clostridia > Clostridiales > Caloramatoraceae > Thermobrachium > Thermobrachium proteoclasticum. The sequence continues at coordinate 10,040 of NZ_FQVG01000050.1, forward strand.
TACTTAGATGAAGGGGATCTTGAGGATTTTTTTAAAGAAAAGATATTAAATCATACCTTTTTTGATGCAAAGGAGGAAATTATAAAAAGAAAAAAAGAAGGATATACAGTTATATTAATCTCTGCCTCACCTGAATGTTATATAAGGTATTTTAAAAAATACTTCGATGTTGATTATGTCCTTGGAACGATTTTAAGGAAAAATAGAGAAGGATATACAAATATAATAGATGGGGAAAACTGCAAGGGTGAGGAGAAGGTTTTAAGACTAAAAAAACTATTAGCGGAAGAAGATATTGAAATTGATAAAGAAAATAGCCTCTGCTACTCCGACTCACTTTCAGATATGCCCCTTTTTAATCTTGTGGAAAATAGATTTTTGATAAACAATAATAGAAGGCTTGAAGGATTTAAAAATTTGAGGTGGAAATGATGAAAAAGACTTTTAACAAAGGAATACTACTTATGATTGTATCTGCCTTTTTAACTGCAAACGGACAGCTTTTTTGGAAATTTTCGCAGACTAACAACAAACTTATAAATATTACAATTGGATTTTTACTATATGGTTTTGGTGCTCTTTTTATGATTTTTGCCTTTAAAAATGGGGAACTTTCTGTTCTTTATCCTCTTATGTGTATTTCATATGTTTTTGCTCTAATTAATGGATATATTTTTTTAGGAGAAACAATCTCAATATATAACTTAATAGGCATCTTAATTATTATTTTAGGCGTTACTCTACTTGGAAAGGAAAATAAGGTATGAGTTTAAAGACATTTTTTATATTAATCTCTATGACACTATGCGGTTCTCTGGGAGGATATTTTCTAAAAAGAGCATCTTATAATTTAAATTCTCTAAAGACTTTAATTTTGAATAAATACATATACATAGGCGGGCTTTTCTACTGCCTTGGTGCAATACTTAACATAGTTCTTTTAAAATACATTCCATATAGCCTTGTGCTTCCTCTAAATTCGATAACCTATATCTGGGCACTTCTTCTTGCATATTTTCTTTTAGGAGAGAAAATAGGAAGGTATAAGCTATTTGGGATATTGTGTATTGTAGTTGGGGTTTTCTTTCTAACAATCTAAGGCTACAGAATAACTTCTGTAGCCTTAGATTGTTGATAAACCTGTTTGTTAGCTAAAGTATGAAAAAGCCCCATGAAAGGATTTCAATGGGCTCTTTCATAAGCTTTAGCAATTCTTGCTTTTCGACTTTGAAAAAGTCCGTAATTCGGCACAGGACGTGCCGAGCCGAGCGGCCATCAGGACGATGGCATCGCGAGGGTAGGACTTTTTCAAACAAAGAAAAGCTTAAAATTGATTAGCAAAATGAACCAATGACCAAGAAATCCTTCATGGGGCTAATCAATATATAACTTTTTCAACAGCCTGAAGGCTACAGAAAAACTTCTGTAGTCTTATCTTTGATTTTGGAAACTTGTTCTCTTTATCTTACCCCAACTGTGCTTCATCTTCCTAAATTTTATTATACCTTCAATTCTGTAGAAGGTTGTAAACTGTCTATAACCGAAGTTTTCAAGAATACCATATAGGCTAAGTTTAATTAACTGTTTCAAGGTTGGATATTTGTTGAAGGTATATTCTTCAAGTAGTATTGCACCAAGTGAAAGAAGTATTCCATATAGAATGGATGCTGCAAAGAATAAAAGGAAATACTTTAAATTCAAAAGCCCGAATATATAGGCAAGAGGTATCATAACATATCCTATTATCTCGATTATTGGCCCTATCATTTCAAATAGCCAAAAATAAGGAACTGCTATAAGCCCAATTTGTTTGTATCTTGGATTAAAAAACATCCTTTTATGTTTAAAAAGGCTGTCCATAAGCCCTATTTGCCATCTTCTTCTCTGGGACCTTAAATCCTTTAATGTTTCTGGAGCTTGAGTCCAGCAAACAGGATCTGGTACAAACTTTATCCTATAGGGGATTTTATTTCTCAGGAAATATTCGTGCATCTTAACTATAAGCTCCATATCCTCACCAATTGTATTCTTTGCATATCCGCCAACTTCTATTGCAGCCTCCTTTTTAAAGGCTCCGAAGGCACCAGATACTATAAGCAAAGAATTTAAGGCATCCCATCCTACTCTTCCTGTTAAAAATGCCCTTAGATATTCTACTATTTGAAACATAGCAACACTGCTCTTTGGAAGTCCTATATCAACCACTCTTCCTCTTGTAATAATCGAACCATTTGCTATTCTAACAATCCCACCTACAGCAACTGTCTTTTTATCCTCTATAAATGGCATAACTACTCTAACTAATGAGTCGCTCTCAAGTATTGAGTCTGCATCTATTGATGTTATTATAGGATAGTTTGATATATTTATACCTGCATTTAATGCATCGGCCTTTCCACCATTTTCTTTGTCTACTAATATAAGGTTTGGTATATCTATATTTTTATAGATACCCTTTATTTTATTAGTTTTAAGCCTATACCTTACCGGTTGATTTACCTCTTTTAAATCAAATTCTTGTATAACCTTGTTTAATGTATTATCCTTTGAGCCATCATTTATAACTATTACCTCAAACTTAGGATAGTTTAATGAAATAAGAGACTTTATGTTTTCAACTATAGTTTCCTCCTCGTTATAGGCAGGAACTAAAATAGAAATTGGTATCATATTATCTGAAGTTATATATTTTTTATAGTCTGAATACCTTATCTTTCTTACATAGTCGCTTAAATTAAAGGCTGCAAGAATAAGCTGTATAAAATATATGAAATTTATTACTAATACATAATAGATAATAAAGTAATTGAAGTTAATTACTATCGATTTTAATAGTGGTGTATTCATAAATCTCACCTATCTTTTTCTTCTATATATTTTTTAATAGCTTCACTTAGCTTGGGTGTTCTGCTACTGTACATATCATATTCAAGTACCTTATCCCATCCATAGCTTGTCTCAAGAACTGAAACAACTATATCCTTTGCAAATCTATCTTCTCCATCTAAAACGTCATATACAAGTTCAATTCCGCCCTCAATTGAAATAAGGGAGTTTGCTGCATTATATCTAACATACCATTCTTTATCAGACAATGCCTTAACAAGAGGTATGAGTGCTCTATTATCCTGAAGTTGTCCTAAAACCTTTGCTGCAATTGCTCTAACTTCCCAAGATTCATCATTTAAAAGCTCTATTATCTGAATTACGTATCTATTATCCCCCATATTTCCTAAGGCCTTTAATGCCGCAATCTTTTTTTCCTTATTTTCATCGGCTAAAAAGATGGCTATTTCGTCTGCTAAAATTGTATTTTTATAGTTTCCAGCTGATTTTATGAATATTGATGATATAAACTCATCCTCTAAATACATAAGATTTCTATATACGTATATTTTATCTCCCTCGAAGCTATCTGCTATCTCAACTAAGCTTCTCTCACTTAAGGGAATTGTTTTTGACAGCCTTTTAAAGGCCTCAATAAATGCCTCCTCATCACCTATCTTCGCAAGGGCCATCAAAACATTATATTTAACCTCCACTACTTCAATGTCTATTAAATCTAATAGGCTACCTAATGCCTTTTTACTTCTTATTTCACCTAAGTTTTTGCAGGCAAGGGCAACCTTATGCATATCTTTACTCTTTAGCTTTTCTAATTCATAATCCACAAGCCCTATATCCTCTGCAAGCTTTGTTAGATTATTTGAAATACTTCCCCTTAGGTTTTCAAAATACAATAAAAATCTCTCTTCTATTATTTCCCTCTTTATTCTATCTTTTATAAATCCTTTTAAAACCTTAAGCTGTACATTGGTAACCTCATACTCATCAAGTCTTGAGGCTATATCATCAAGATACCCTGAAACATCCTTATAAACCCTTCTTTTTTTTCTATTTATATAATCCTCATATAGTTTTTCTGTAATAAGATAGGCATAAAGAAGAATTATAATAACTGAAAAAATAAGGATAGAATATAAAACAATAAGTTCCATACAAATCACCACTAATCTAATAACTTTTTAATTCTACTATCAAGCTCAACAGGAGAAAATGGTTTAACAACATAATCATCTGCACCCAAATCAAGCGTTCTTTTTATATAGTCTTCATTCTTTTGGGATGATAAAACAATTATTGGAATATCCCTATTATTTTCTCTTATTTTCTTTATCAATTCATCTCCATTCATAAGCTTTAAATAGTAATCAGTAACTACCAAATCTATATCATTTTCTTTTAGTATTTCTAATGCTTCAAGTCCATCCGATGCTATAAATACATTATAGCCTTTATTTTTGTATCTGGATTTTAGAATAGATAAAATTATCCTATCATCATCAATAAATAAAATGTTTATCATATTATTTTGTTTAGCAGAATCTACATCAACAACAACCCTTCCTCTACCTTCCATTTTAGCAACTGCAAGTGCTCCCCTTGCCCTTACTAAAATATCCTTATACTCTGGATTATCCTTTGTTATTGAGGAGATCCCTGCTGAAAAGCTAACATTTTGCTGAATTTCCTCCCCATACTGCTTTGCAAAGCTCAAAACCTGTTCTGCAACATTTTTAACCCACTTTATGTCTCTATCGTAGAATATGAAGGCAAATTCATCTCCCGACATTCTGTAGGATATATCTACCTTTGTTGTATATTTTTTGAACTCAGATACAACTTTATTTATAATTCTATTACCAAAGGATAAACCTAATTTTTTATTTATCTCTCCCATAAAGTCAAAGTCTATTAAAAGAAGTGTTCCGTCCTTTTCTTCCCTCTGGGCTTTAATCAAAAGTGAAGATGTAAGGATTTCCCCCTGTTTTCTTGTGTATAAGCCTGTTGCAATGTCATAAACTGTATTCTTTAGGCATTTTGAACTCATATTTACTATGTTTAAAAGCTTTAAATAAACTTCCTCTACATTAAAGTTGTAATTAATGTAATCAATAACACCTAACTTTAAACATTCAAGCTTAGTATTATAATCCTCATCTGATATTACAATGATAGGTATCTGTTCTAAAATCTTTTCTTCCCTTATGCTTTTTAATATAGTTACTGCATTTATATTTTTGTTGTTTTGGATTATAACAGCATTAGGATTATACGCAAAGATTGCATCTACTGCATCTCCCTTAGAAATAATTACCTCTATATTATTTTGTTTTAATTTATTTATTAATCCATTTAATACTTCATCACTATCTGGAAATATTAAAATCCTACTTTTTTCAATTATCCTTTGCTCAATAATATTTTTAACTTTTATTAGCTTTTCAACATATTTTTCCTTTTCATCATCATCATCCCTTTCAAAACTTCCTTCCATATCCTTTAATTCAAAGGCAACATCCTCGATGTTGTTTTCCTTTGATATTGTATATAGCCTTTTCAATACCCCCTTAACAATATTCATGTATGCCTTATCCTTATTTTTTACTTCAAGCAAATCATTTATTGTGTTTAATATATCTCTAATTACTAAATCAATGTGTGCCATATCACTCACCTCCTATAGTTTTAAAGGCCTCCTTTAATATAAAGTAGGACTTTTTTAGTCTTTCGTGATACTTTGGCATATCCCAAGTCTGCCAAGTATATTGTTTCATTGGTGTATATATGTCTTCATCATTTTTTCTTAAAATAATACCTACATAAAATCCTTCTGTTTTTATAGGTTTTATTCCTTTGTTTAGATATAAATCATCCATTACCATTTTAGTTGATGGATCCATAACATTTAATAATTGCCAAGGTATTCTAATCTCTATTACATCTCCCTTTATGAAGTAATCAGCAAGGGAATTAAACTCCACCTTATTGGGGTTTGCCACTCCAAAAATAAGCTTTCCTGTTTCGAACTTCTGTAATGGAAGCTCCCTCTTGTCTTCTGGAAGAACAAGAGGCCTATTTAGACAAAGATATATATTGTTAAAAGTTCCACTATCCTTTACTTCAAAATTTGAGTTTTCCTTTTCCATTTTTAATCTTTTACTATATTCAAAATAAAAATGGTCATAGTAGGCATCTACCATAATTCTTGAATCTTCTTTTCCTCTTATTTTAATAACAAAATCCACGGGCCTTTCAAAATTTAATCCTTCATCTGAAAATTTAGTATTGCCTTGATTTTCTTTTATATCTATGGGTATATATAATGTATCCTTTTCTAAATCAAAATCTTTTACATTAATCTTAAAATACACATATCCTTCATCGGAATTTACACTTAAACTTATGTTATTTTGCTGTATTAATGGAGCTACTTCCCACTCCGAATCTTCTCCATCAACATAACATACACTTTTTCCCTCTCCTGGTTCAAAGGTTAAAAGTCCAAACATCTGCTCATTTGTTTGTACATTCTTCCAATAGGGCCTTCTGTCTGGCAAATCTAAATCCATTGTATTCCAAGTTCTTTTGAACCACTCATCCTGCCAAGTAAATACAAGACCTCCTGCATAACCTTCTTTGTATATATCCTCAAGCATACTAACAAGATACTCACCCTGTTTCTTCTCCTCAACAAAACCTTGATTATATCCTGTATGGATATTTATATGGGCCATTCCCCTTGAGGATGGTATTCCAAACTCTGCAACTAAAACAGGCATTGTATGTTCCTTTCTTAAATCCTTCAGATATGCTCTATATGGATTTATTTTACCCCTTTCATCTATATATGTTGAATATCTTTTATCATAGCTCATAAAATCAGGATAGTATGGGTATATATGATATGATGCAAACAGCCCTGGTTTGAAGGTATTTTTACTTTTAATATGCTCTGGGTTTACTGTTACCATATCCTCCTTCTCTAAGGGTTCGTTTGGATGCTCAAGCATATCCGTTGTAACCCAGTTTGATAATGCAACAGGTCTTTGCATCCCATACTTTTCAGTTTCATATTTAATCGCTTCATCTGCAAACTCACATAGAAAAACCTCAAAGGGTGATGCATTTTGGGTATATAGGTATTTGCCATCATAACTTAGCTTATCTTTATTTTTATTGTTTGTTTCAACAACAAACTCAGGATCCCATTCTATTCCAAGTATCCAGCCTATTACATACTTGGAGACATCCTTTGTATAATTCCCATAGGCGTGTCCCTTTTCCTTTTCTATGCTTATATTACCGTGTATTATATCTATTAACTTTTTTGTTTCCTCTATTGCAGCCTCTTTTATCTTTGGATTATGGGCATCTTTGTATTTTAATATATCCTCTTCATTAATCCAGACACCTTGAAAAAGGTAAATAGGTTTTTCTGCCTTTTTATTATATTCATATAAAGCTTCATAAAACTCTGGCATAAGTCTTGTATAAACCCTTATTGTATTTGCATTCATATCCTGAATATATTTAAACCATCTTAGATAGTCTTCCTTTGTTATGCCAAATTCTCCTGGAAAGAAACCTGGTTTTGATGCACCTATATTTACTCCCTTTATAAATATCCTTTTAAATTTTTTATCTTCGTATATGTAAAAATACTTTTCATCAACCTTGGATATATATTTTATATTTCCATCTTTATAAATTGAATCTACACTCCTTTTATATTTTATTGCCTTGTTAACTGGATAGATTAATAGTAATATTAATATAATAAATACAAAATACCTCTTTATGTTCAAAAATATTCCCCCTTGATGCTATATCTTACATATATTCTACAACAATTTACACATTTTTTCTATTATATAATTTAAACCTGAATTATTCACCAACCAAAAATTAAACTGAAAAATATTTATAAGAAATCTTAGTATAATTGTTATATGAATAAAATTTTCATAAATTACAGATATTTACATTAAAGAAGAATAGATTTCACCTATAGTATAAAATTTTACTTTTTGAACTTATCAAAGAACAATAATAAAAGAATTTCATTCTAACTTGTGAATATTTGCTACAATCTCATAAAAATCATTTTTATATGCGTAGCTACTGCAAAGCTTAAATATTATGTAGCGACTACTTCTTACTATTCTTGAGGCTATTTTC
>NZ_FQVG01000044.1 GCF_900129265.1 Caloramator proteoclasticus DSM 10124
ATGTTATATCTATAAAAGGTCCTTCATACAGATTAAAATCTAAAATGAAATATTTTAACAGTTCTTCTAATACATCATCATAGTACAATTTTTGTACATAAATATATTCCATTTTTTGTGCAAAAATATATTGACATTTACACTCTTAAGCATAAAAAGTGTTGGTAGAGACCACGAGGAGAAGGATAAGGATACTGATACTATTATGTTTTTAGTCAACAAATATAGGGTTATCCCCGTTATTAATGAAATTAATATTTTAATAACAACAAGTTCGTTGTAGGTTAATGGCAAATCTGCCCTTATAAGTTCAAGTTCAACATACTCCCTTATCCTGCCATTGAACTTAAAATTAGGTACAAGCTTTGACAAGGACTTTATAATACTTATTTTTTCCTTCCTATCTTCATAATTTAATTCAACATATTCCTCATCAAAGTGTTTTAACTTGTCCACAGTCTTAACTTTGTTAAATGCTAACATAGATAAAGAATAAAAAATTGAAAAGGAAAGTAGAAAAATCAAAGTTAGCAACAGAACCATATTATCACTTCCAAACTACATAAATATTTCTTGTGGAATGTTTATTCCCTTTTCCTTAAGCTTTTGAATAAACTTTGGCATAACTCCTGTAAAAACAAAATCACCCTTTACCTTACCCTTGTTGTCAACTCCTCTTTGTTCAAATCTAAATATATCCTGAAGTATTATTACATCCCCCTCCATACCCTGAACCTCAGTTATATGAGTTATTTTTCTACTTCCATCCATAAGCCTTGACTGCTGTATTATAACATCTATTGCTGATGCAATTTGATCTCTTATTGCTCTAACAGGTAAATTCATACCAGACATTAAAACCATTGTCTCAAGTCTTGAGAGCATATCCCTTGGAGAATTTGCGTGTCCTGTTGTAAGTGAACCATCGTGACCTGTATTCATAGCTTGAAGCATATCGAGAGCCTCACCTGATCTTACCTCCCCCACAACAATTCTATCCGGCCTCATTCTTAAACTGTTTTTAACAAGGTCTCTAATTGTTATTTCTCCTTTACCTTCAAGGTTTGCAGGCCTTGTTTCAAGCCTTACAACGTGCTCTTGAGACAGCTGAAGTTCTGCCGCATCCTCTATTGTTATTATTCTTTCTTCGTTTGGTATAAAGGATGATAAAACATTAAGCGTTGTTGTTTTACCACTTCCTGTACCACCAGATACAACAATATTGAGCCTTCCTTGAACACATATTTTCAAAAACTCCGCCATTTTAGTATTTAAAGTGCCAAACCTTATTAAATCTTCAACTGTAAAGGGGTCATCTGAGAACTTTCTTATAGTAATTGATGGCCCATCTATTGCAAGAGGGGGAATTATTGCATTAACTCTTGAGCCATTTGGAAGTCTTGCATCAACCATTGGAGAACTTTCATCAATCCTTCTTCCAAGTGGAGATACTATCTTCTTTATAACGTGCATTACGTGGTCATCATTTTTAAACTTTGCATCTGTCAAGGTAAGCTTTCCGTTTCTTTCTACATATATCTTATTTGGCCCATTCACCATAATTTCTGTAACACTTGCATCCTTTAAGAACTGGGTAATTGGCCCAAATCCTATTATTTCATCTAAAAGTTCTTCCTTTATCTTTTTCTTTTGGGAACTTGTTAAATTTAGTGACTCCTCCTCTATATTTTTTAGAATTATTGCATTTATTTTTTGTGTTACCTCATCATTTTCCTCTGAAATGTCTTTAAAGTTTATGTCAAGTTCTTCTATTACTTTATTTTGTATTTTAGATTTTAATTTTACATAAGGATCTATCTCCTTTTCCATTTTTATCTGCTTCTTTTCTATATTTTTTTCTTCAAGTCTTTTAATAAGAGACATATAATTGCCCCCTTTATATCTCAAGTTGTCTACATAGAGTTTCTATTGATTTTTCTATCTTAGATTTTAAAAACTTACTACCCTCAATAAAGGGTTTACCTGTGTTGATTGAGTTTATAACTGTCTTTTCATCATCTGCTATAGTTAAAAATACACTCTCCTTAAATACTTCCTCCGCCTCTTTTTTACCTATTCCATAGTCTGTTTTAAACCTATTTATAACAACCTTAACCTTATTTTTGTCGTATCCTAAGGATCTCATAACTTGAAGTCCAAGCTTTGTGTTTTTTAAAGAAGCTAAATCCATATTGGAAATAAAAAGAATATAGTCGCAAATATCCAGTATATAAAGTGTAACTTCACTAAAATTTACCCCCGTATCAACCACTACAACATCATACTGCTTCTTTAATGTATTTAATATTTTTTCCACTATTTCTCTGCTTATATATTCAGAGGCTTCAGGCTTTTTAGGTGCAAACATTATATCTAAATTTTTATTGTAATTGTAGAGATAGGATTTCACACTACTTAGTGATTCTATGTTATCCTCATCAACTACATCAAGTATTGTCTTTGCATCAACAGCATCAACAAATATAGATATATCTCCGAACATTAAATCCAAATCCATAAGAAGCACCTTTTTATTTTTACTTAATTCAATTGCTGTATTTACTGCTAAGGTCGTCTTCCCAACTCCTCCCTTTGAACTAAAGAAGGTAATCACCTTACCATCCCTTAAATCTATATCGCTTCCTTTTCTACTCTTGTATCTGTCATAGGTAAGTTTAATAGTATTTACTAATGTGTCATAATTGAAGGGCTTTATGATATATTCCTTTGCACCATAAAACATAGCCTTTCTTAAATATTCACTTTCACCTTGAACAGACATAATAATAACAATTACTTCTTTAAATTGTGATGTTATTCTTTCTGTTGCCTCAAGTCCATTTAAGACAGGCATATTTATATCCATTAAAACCACATCAGGTTTTAACCTTTTTATTTTTTCTATTGCATCTTCTCCATCTAATGCCTCTCCTACTATTTCAAAATCCTCTTCAAATTCAATTATTTTCTTTACAATATCCCTTGTTTCTTTAACATCATCTGCAATTAATATCTTTATCTTATTCATACTATCACTCCTACTTTTTAGAAACAGGAATTTTTATAATCATATTAGGAACTATTATATTTTCATCCTTTATATTGTTTATCTCCTTCAAAAGGTCATAGTTATCAGGATGTCCATAGAAGGCTCTACTTATGTTTCTTAACGTATCTCCCTTTTTTACCTTATAGTAGATATATTTTTCTTCTTTATTTATAAAAAAATCTGCTTCTACTGTGCCATTTGAGTTTATTGTATCTGTACTTTTATTTGCTCTAAGGGAAAGTTTTATTTTACCTATATCCTCAGCAAGAACAAGCTTTTCTACATCCTGTGCAGGAACCTGAAGTGTTACAAAAAATCTTGTAGGTACCTTTCCATCATCCTTAGGGTTGTTCTGTCTTGTCATATTTCTATCTACTGCTAATACCTTTATGTTTTGAAGTATAACCTTTGCAATGTCCCTTCTTACTACTCTATTGTTCTCCCTCTTCTCTGATAAGAATACAATAACATCAACATAATCACCTGGCTTTAAAAGGTATGATACACCAGTATCACCTGTAACGTTTACTGAAAGTGCCCTATAATTTTCATCTATATTGAAACTCAATTCATCTATTTTCTCACCCTGAAGCTTACCAAGAAGTATTATCTCATCCTTAATGATATTCTCCTTTGCAAATTTTCCTAAAACCAAAGAATAATCCCTAATATATCCCTGCTGAATGCTCTCCTTTGGTAGTTCAATCTCCCTCAACATCTTTTTTTCTATAACAGTCCCCTTTGGTATATTGGTGTTTGCAACTAAAACCTTAACAAGTTGCTGAGTTTCTTTTTTTGACCCTAATTTACCTATATACATATACACTAAAAGGGTAACAAGTATTGATAATATGAAGGAAAAAAGTAAAACCCTCCTAAAATAACTGTTCATCTTATCACCTACCTTGAAAGCTTAACACCATAAACTCCTGTATCATTTAGACTCATATCAATTTCTGCATTTGTTACATATTTTATAAATCTCCCTTGAATTTCTGCCTTGCCAGAGTTTTTAGTTATGTCCTCAACAAAAAACTGTGCAAATCCAACAACCAAAACCATCTTTCTACCATTTACCTCCATCGTATTTACAAGAGGTATTGTCCATAATCTTATGGAGTCTCTATTAAAGTTCTGAAAGGTACTGTTTTCTGAGTTAATGTAGTTTTTTAAATCGTTAACAACCCCACCCATATTACCTGGTTCTGTATCAAGCAAATCTCCAACATTTATAACACCATCATAGCCATACATCGCATTTATATAAAAAACATTGGCTCCCTGTCCTCCTATTGCAAGCACATTGTAATTTCCGTGATATCCATCCCCTGCCTCCTCTTTTAATGTAACTAAATCGCCATAGGTAAAGTCGTACGCCACAACTCCAAAGGGCCTAACCCCTCCTTTAACTGATTTTGCTGGTCCTAAAATTGCCTTAGATTTTGAAGAAACAGTACTTTTGTTTATTCCAAAAATTTTTGCGAATATATGATTAGTCTGCTTTCTTGCCCTAATTTCAATACTTTTATTATCCTCTGATATAGATATTTCTGCCTTTGTGGAATCAACTCCATTTTTTTTAAGATATTCCTTTGCAATCTCCTCTGCCCTTTGAGGATTAGTAGGGAGTTCTAATGCTGCTGATAGGCAGGCTGCATCAATTGCATTTTCAAGCTTTATTTTTTCTGCATAAACTATCCCAACATCTATAACATAGGCTGAAAAAGATAAAAGTGCAGCAAACATAATAAGAATTATTATGGCTGCATTTCCCCTTTTTTTCATTTATATCACCTTCATTCAACTCTCATTGCTGTTTCTGCTGTCAGTTCTACTTGGTTTCCTAATATATTTTTTATTATCGGTATTAAAAGGTCGTATTCATATTCTACCCTAACCCTCAAAGTCTCACCTGATTTTCTATTAGAATCATTTGGAGTTATTGTAACATTCAGTTTATTAGTATCTATATGAGAAGCACTACTATATACTGCTTGAACTATTTCGTTATCATCTGCTCCCATAATTCCAAGCCTTGCACCTTCCCTCGATGCATTTTGAATTGTTAGATAGGAATTAAGCATTATTCCAAATTCTGATATACCCATTACGATTAGTAAAATAATGGGCAGAAGTATTGAAAATTCAATTAATGCTTGTCCTTTTTTTCTATGCTTCATAGCATCTCCTCTTTTTAAAGAAATAGATATGCACTATGCATATCTATTTCTATTTTTATTTAATTAGCCCAATTGTTGTGTAATTTGTTGGAATTTTTGTGCTATTGCAGGTCCAAGAAGTACCAATGCTCCGATAACAACTACAGCTATAAGTGCAACAAGCAATGCATATTCAACCATACCTTGTCCCTTTGTTTTTCTTGAAGTCATAAAGTTAAATAAAGTTCTTATCATATATATAACCTCCCTTAATAATATTCGCTTTTGTTTTTGTTAATTTAATTATATTTTAGATAGAGTCTATAAAGTAGATTGCAAAGGTACTAAAATAGAAGTACCTTAGGCATAAAAAAATAGGGACTTAAGTCCCTACAGATTGTTGACAAACCTGTTTGTTAGCTAAAATATGAAAAAGCCCCATGAAAGGATTTCTATTAGCATATTTCATGAGCTTTAGCAATTATTGCTTTTCGACTTTGAAAAAGTCCGTAATTCGGCACAGGACGTGCCGAGCCGAGCGGCCATCAGGACGATGGCATCGCGAGGGTAGGACTTTTTCAAACTAAGAAAAGCTTAGAATTGCTTAGCGAAATGAATCAATGGCCAAGAAATCCTTCATGGGGCTAATCAATATATAACTTTTTCAACAGCCTGACACACCTTTATTGGTGTGTCTCTATTATAATCCTATCCCCATCCTTTATTCTATCTGTAAAGGATGCATCCCTATCATTTAAAAGTAACCTTACCGCCTTTGCACTGTTTATATCTATATCTACATAATTAAATATATCTACAAATATGTATCCTTCCTGCCTATTTTGTAATTTGATTGGCTCTCCATTTACAACTACATAAATAAAATCCTCTTCTTTTACCTCATTGAATTTTAATTCTATAATTTCAACTTCATCTCCATCAGAAAGCTTATAATCTAAACCCATCTCTACTCCATTTACCTTTGCCATCTGGCCTTCCTTTAACACATCCTTAAGTAAAACTTCTGCATCCCTACCATCCACAGCAAAATTTACAACAATTTCATCTCCATCCTCAATACAATCTAAAAGCGAGGTAACCTGTCCATTTTTAAATATCATAGATGGCTTTGCTGCTTCACCTAAAAATCTTCTCTCCTGTCCATTTATTTTTATGTTAATCCCTTTTCCTGACTTTGCAAAAAGGTTTTGAGGTTTTATTCCTGCAATATGAAGTGCATTAGAAACCCTCTGTTTTCCTGAGTTATAGAGCTTTACTTCTTTACCATTAACCTTTACAACAATAAAACTTCCTGGTGAGTTTATTGAATTTATTGCAATACCGATGGGTGTTACACAATCAGGGCCATTCAACTTATTGCCACTATATATTACATTTTTTATAGCATCTATTCCTCTTACAGCAACTCTATCCTTTGGAATTCCTAATCTTGAGGAAATGAATTCAGGTAGCTTTACAACTTGACTTCCTCCACCTACTAAAAATACTGCATTGGGTGATTTACCATTTAATTCTATTATCTTTTGACATATAAGTTCTGCAAGCTTTTCAACAGTTGGCTCTATTACCTTTTTTATCTCACTTAATTTAACTGTCTTTGTGTTTAAAAGTATGTCGGTATATTTATATGTTTTTTTATTTGTATTTAGGGAAAGCTTTATTTCCTCTGCTGTATTAAAATCTACCACAAGATGATGGCATATTGCCTCCGTTATCTCATCTCCTGCAAAGGGAACCATACCATAGGCAACAACAGTTCCATCCTTTGTTATTGCAATATCCGATGTACCAGCCCCTATATCTATTAGTGCAAGATTAAGAAGTCTATATTCTTTAGGAATTACCGCATTCATTGCTGCAATTGGTTCAAGAGTCATTGTTTCAACCTCAAGACCAATGTTTTTTATTACTGAATAGAGGCTATCAACTACAGACTGCGGTAGAAAGGTTGCAAGAAGTTCTACCGATGCCTTTTTACCCCTATGCCCCTCAAGGTTAGTCATAAGGTAATCATTTAAAAAATAGTTAATTACACTATAGCCTACACAGTAGAATTTTTCTTCTAAATCCTCTGTATTAATTTGTGAATATGCCTTTGAAAGTGCCTCCAATTCAAGGTTGTTTATAAAATCCCTATCTATAACTTGTCCATCCTTTAGAGGAAGGTCAGCTAAAACCTTTGTAGTCTTTAATATCCTTCCTGCTGCCGCTATTGAAACTCTATCAAACTTTGTACATAATCTTTCTTCAAGCCTTGTTTTTACCTCATATGCTACTTCGGATACTGCCTGTATATCGTGTACTTGTCCGTCCATCATTGCTCTTTTTTTATGTTCTATAATCTCTTCATCCACTATTTTTATCTTATCTTCATCTAATGTAAATGCAATACCTATAACTGTTCTTGTTCCTATATCTAATGCAAACTTTATATTCTCCACATAACCACCTCTTGTTTTTTAGTAAGTCGTTTTACAGATTATGGTTAATTTCACATTTCACCTGGGTGGCACTTTTTAAAGGAATGTTGTTCTCATCTGCAATCCTTTTTAAATCCTCAAACTCAGGTTTTATATTAACAATCTTATCCTTATATCTTGCAATTTTTACTTTTACATCACCATATCTTGTTTCCACAGTTTTTGTTTCTCTCTCTAATTCTACTCTGTCTATCTTTATTTTTCTTACTCCAATTGTAGTTGATTCTGTAAAGATTATATCTAATATTTTTTCCTCCATAGACTTTGATACAATTACGTTTAAAGTAACTGCTGGTCTATTTTTTTTCATATAAATAGGGGTATAGTATACATCCCTTGCTCCAGCTTCAAATAATTTATCCATTAGATATCCATACATCTCACCTGTCATATCATCAATATTGGCTTGAATTAAAAAAAGCTCATCTTGATTATCATCTGACAATATTACCCTTAGAACATTTGGTTTTTCTGTCTCCCTCTTTCCTGCTCCATATCCAACATTTTTTATCACAAGAGGGCAGTCCATTTTAAACTCATCTGCAACAGCTTTAATTATTGCCGCACCCGTTGGTGTAGTAAGTTCAAATTCCCTTTCATCTGAATATATAGGTATTCCCCTTAGTATCTCTGCTGTGGCAGGTGCAGGAACAGGTAGTATTCCGTGTTCACATTCTACAAATCCTCTTCCAGTGTTAATATAGGAGGATATGACCTTGTCTATTTTTAAATAGTCAAGGCATATTGAAAAGGCTACAATATCTATAATAGAGTCTGTTGCACCAACTTCGTGGAAATGAACATCGTATAGCTTTTCTCCGTGAACCTTTGCCTCTGCCTCACCTACTATTTTAAATATTTTCTTAGAAAGTTCCTTAACAGATTTATTTAAATCGCTTTTGTCTATAATTCCCTCTATGTCAAATAAGTTTCTTGCGTGATGCCTGTGTTCAGTTAAAATGACATCGAAATAAGTTGAGTCAATTCCTGCCCTTTTAACCCTTTTTATATCTATTTTATACTCCTCATCTATATTTAATTTCTTTAATTCATTTAATAAATATTCCTTAGAAACTCCAAGGTCTAAAAGCGAAGCAACCGCCATATCTCCACTAATTCCTGAAAAGCAATCAAAATAAAGTATTCTCAAAATCACTCAACTCCCTTTGCTACTCTTTTGTTTATCGTTGATGCTATATACCCTGCACCAAATCCATTATCAATGTTTACAACAGAAACCCCTGCTGCACAGGAATTTAGCATAGTTAAAAGTGCTGAAAGCCCATTGAAATTTGCACCATATCCTACACTGGTTGGAACAGCAATAACAGGAACATCTACTAGCCCTGCAACAACTGATGCAAGTGCTCCCTCCATTCCTGCAACTGCAATTACTACATTTGCCCTTTTTATTCTATCTAAATTATTAAATAGCCTATGAATTCCTGCAACTCCAACATCATATATCCTATCTACATTATTCCCAAAGGTCTCTAAGGTAATTGCAGCCTCCTCTGCAACCTTAATATCTGCTGTTCCTCCTGTTACAACTGCAACAAGACCTACTTTTTTTGTTTCCTTTGGATTTATAACGCAAACCCTTGCAACTTCACTATAAATAAGATTATCTGTTATTTCGCATATTGCATTGTAGGCCTCTTTACTTACCCTTGTCGCAAGTATGTTTTTATCCTGCTTTAGCATATCTTCAACAATTTTTTTTAGATGTTCAAGCTCCTTACCTTCACAGTATATAACCTCAGGATATCCAACTCTAATTCCTCTGTGATAATCAAGCTTTGCAAAATCTAAATCCTTATATGGAAGGTTAATTAACCTTTTTAAAGCCTCATCTAAGTTAACATCTCCATTCTTATATCCCTCAAGTAGTGAAATTATATCCTCCTTATGCATTGCTTACCTCCCCATCATAGCTTCCTCTTTTATATCCTGATAAATCAAGGGTTACAAAACTAAACCCTATTTCTTTAAAGTATGTATTAATTTCATTAATCAACTGAATATCCAATATTTTATCCATATCCTTTGCATCAATTTCTATTCTTGCTAAGTTGTTATGACATCTAACTCTTACCTGTTTAAATCCCTTTTTAATTAGATATTTTTCTCCCTTATCTATCATCATTAATTTATCCTTTGTAATTATGTCCCCATAGGGTATTCTTGTTGCAAGACAGGCATATGCTGGCTTATCGTGTGTCTTTAATCCCATCATCCTCGATAGCTCTCTTATTTCGTCCTTTGTAAGTCCTGCCTCTAAAAGAGGACTTCTTACCTTTAGCTCCTCAAGTGCCATTTTGCCCGGCCTATATTCAGATAAATCATCATAGTTTGTTCCATCACAAACATAATTTATTCCCATATCATTTGCATAACTACACAAACTTGAAAATATGTGTTTTTTGCATATATAACACCTATCCTGTGGGTTATTTTTAAACTCCTCTACTTCATTTAAAGGGTCAACCTTTATATTAATATACTCTACACCTAATTTATCGGCAAATTCTGCTGCCTCTTTTAGTTCCCAAGATGGATAAATATAGGAAATTGCTGTTGCTGCAACCACTCTATCTTCTAAGACATCCTTTGCCACCTTTAGCAAAAAGGTACTATCTACACCTCCAGAAAAGGCTACCATAACACTTCCCATTTCATTTAATATTCTCTTTAACTTTTCTAATTTATTCTGCAATATCATATCTCCACCTCATCAAAATATTCTAATTAAATTATACTATAAAACATAAATATATTCATCTATATATATTCAACTTAAATTTACCATAAAAATTATTTCATTTGTTTATTTTGTGTAACAATTTAAAACACTTTTAAATTTATAACTATTTATATATGTATTGAAATTTGTCGAATTCTGTATTAAATTATAACTTGTTGTTTTAATAAAACAAGAAAGGAGATATTTATGGAAAAATTAATGAGTTTAATCGGGGTCATTGTTCTTCTTGGAACTGCATTCTTGCTTTCCGAAAACAAGAAAAAAGTAAACTGGATTTTAGTTGCTAAGGGTCTTACTATCCAAATAGTATTTGCACTTATAGTTTTAAAGTGGCCAACTGGTCAAAAAATATTTGATGTTTTAAGTAGAGGTGTTACAAAACTTCTTGGTTTCACAAGCTCAGGTACATCCTTCTTATTTGGAAGCTTAATTGATTCAAACCAATTTGGTGTGATATTTGCACTACAAATACTTCCAACAATAATATTCTTCTCAGCCTTAATGAGCGTACTTTATTATCTTGGAGTAATGCAGGCTGTTGTATCATTCCTTGCAAAGATAATGCTAAAGCTTCTTGGAACATCAGGTGCTGAATCACTTTCAAATACTGCAAATATATTCCTTGGACAAACAGAAGCTCCACTTCTAATTAAACCATACGTAAATGATATGACTCGTTCAGAACTTCTTACAATAATGGTTGGTGGAATGGCAACAGTTGCTGGTGGAGTTATGGCAGGATATATTGCAATGGGAATTGATGCAGGGCACCTAATAGCAGCAAGCCTTATGGCTGCACCAGCCAGCCTTATGATTTCAAAGATAATGCTTCCTGAAACAGGCGAACCAAAAACAAAGGGAAAAGTTGATATGACCTTTGAAAAGATGGATGCAAATGTAATTGACGCTGCTGCACGTGGTGCTGCTGAAGGTCTTCAACTTAGTTTAAATGTTGGTGCTATGCTACTTGCATTTATAGCTTTAGTTTCATTAATAAATTATATAATTGCTAAGTTTGGATTACTTATAGGTATGAGCAATCTAAGCCTTGAATGGATAATGGGAAGAGTGTTTGCCCCATTTACTTTCATAATAGGTGTACCATTTAAGGATATAATACAAGCTGGAAGCTTACTTGGTCAAAAGATAGTTATAAACGAATTCTTTGCCTTTGCAAATCTTGCTGAACTTGTAAAAACAGGTGCATTAGATAAGAGAACTATAACACTTTTAACATATGCACTTTGTGGTTTTGCAAACATAAGCTCAATTGCAATACAAATAGGTGGAATTGGTGGTCTTGCACCAAATAGACGTTCAGATATTGCAAAACTTGGAGTTAGAGCTCTAATTGGTGGAACACTTGTTGGACTTTTAAATGCAGCAATAGCAGGAATATTACTATAAAAAGGATTGCCCAAGGGCAATCCTTTTTTATTCGGTTTTGATGAAGATTCAAAGTTAGCATTACAAGTTATGTTTTCTTATAATAGCGATTTAGCTATTGCTCACACATTAAAAGAAAAACTATTAAAAATAATTGAAACTGCCTCTTCTTCTAAAGAAGCTCGCACTTTATTACAGGCATTCTAATCGAATACCCGCCCTTAGCTTTGATAAAGAGACACATTAAATAAGGGATTGCCTTTGGGCAATCCCTCTATTTTATTAATACATATCTGGCATTCCGCCTGGCATTGCTGGAGCCTTTTCCTTTTCTGGAAGTTCAGCAACCACAGCTTCTGTTGTTAGGAATGTTGAAGCAACTGATGCAGCGTTTTGAAGTGCTGATCTTGTAACCTTAGTTGGGTCAACTATTCCGTTTTCAATCATATTGATGTATCTTTCGTGTAGAGCGTCAAATCCTACACCCTTATCTGATGCCTTAACTCTTTCTACTACAACTGCACCATCAAATCCAGCATTTTCAGCTATTTGTCTAACTGGTTCTTCAAGTGCTCTCTTAACTATGCTGATACCAACCTTAACGTCTTGTTCTGTTTCCTTTTCAGCAAGTTCTGCAACTGCTGGAATTACGTTGATGTATGCTGTACCACCACCTGGTACTATACCTTCTTCTACAGCAGCCTTTGTAGCATTTAGAGCGTCTTCTATTCTTAGTTTCTTTTCCTTAAGTTCTGTTTCAGTAGCAGCACCAACCTTGATTACTGCAACTCCACCTGCAAGCTTAGCAAGTCTTTCTTGTAGCTTTTCTCTATCGAAGTCTGAAGTAGTTTCTTCGATTTGTGCTCTAATTTGAGCAACTCTTGCCTTAATTTCTTCTTTATCTCCTCTACCGTTTACGATAGTTGTATTTTCCTTTGTAATCTTAACTCTTTCAGCACGTCCAAGCATTGTGATGTCTGCTTCCTTTAGGTCTCTTCCAAGTTCTTCTGAAATTACTTGACCACCTGTTAGGATTGCAATGTCTTGTAGCATTTCCTTTCTTCTATCACCAAAGCCTGGAGCCTTAACAGCAACACAAGTGAATGTTCCTCTTAGCTTGTTAACAACAAGTGTTGCAAGTGCTTCACCTTCAACGTCTTCAGCTATGATAAGTAGCTTTCTTCCTTGTTGAACGATTTGTTCAAGAACTGGAAGAATGTCTTGGATATTTGATATCTTCTTGTCTGTTATTAATATGAATGGGTCATCTAAAACAGCTTCCATCTTTTCAGCATCAGTTACCATATATGGGCTGATGTATCCTCTATCAAATTGCATTCCTTCAACAACTTCAAGTTCTGTTCCCATTGTCTTTGATTCTTCTACTGTGATAACGCCTTCGTTACCTACCTTTTCCATAGCATCAGCTATTAGTTGACCTATTTCTTCGTCAGCAGCTGATATTGATGCAACTCTTGCTATATCTTCCTTACCGTTAACTTGCTTTGATATCTTCTTTATTTCATCAACAGCAACGTCAACAGCCTTCTTAATACCAGTTCTAACTAACATTGGATTTGCACCAGCTGTAACGTTCTTTAATCCTTCTCTTATTATAGCTTGTGCAAGTAGTGTTGCAGTTGTAGTACCATCACCTGCAACATCATTTGTCTTAGTTGCAACTTCTTTAACAAGTTGAGCACCCATATTTTCATATGGATCTTCTAATTCTATTTCTCTTGCTATTGATACACCGTCGTTAGTTATAAGTGGTGCACCAAACTTCTTATCAAGTACAACGTTTCTTCCCTTTGGTCCAAGTGTTATTTTAACAGTGTTAGCAAGCTTATCAACACCTCTTTGCATTGCACGTCTTGCTTCTTCACCGAACATTATTTCCTTTGCCATATTTCTCTACCCCCTTTAAAATTATTCTACTATTGCAAGGATATCATCTTGTCTTAGGATTGTGTACTCAACACCATCAATCTTAACTTCATTTCCTGCATATTTTGAGAATATTACCTTATCTCCAACCTTTACTTCCATCTTTACTTCTTTTCCGTCAACATATCCCCCTGGTCCTACTGCAATAACTTCTGCCATTTGTGGCTTTTCCTTTGCTGAACCTGGTAGAACAATTCCGCTCTTAGTTGTCTCTTCAGCTTCAATCTTTTTAATTACTACTCTGTCACCAAGTGGTCTAAGATTCATTCTAACCCCTCCTTAGACTATATTTTTATGTAAATTTTTTATTATCTTTGTTTGTTAGCACTCACTATGTTCGAGTGCTAATCACACTTATAATATTAAATATTTTTTATTTTATAATCAACTCTGTAAATATTAGCTAAATCTTTATGTATTCCATATTATCGTAATTTTAGTTTAATTATCTACTTCTTTCACTTGAATTTGCATTTTTTCTTTTTATTTTAATATTATCCAATTCATACACACCTAATATTATTGCCAAGTATTATAAAGTTATGCATTTATAACTTATATATTTACAATTGATTTTAATAAAAAAGTCCCTTAAAGTTTTTAGGCCATATCTTTAATATAAGTTAAAAACCTAAAAACTCCTTATGGGACTAATCTTGTTTATGTATTTCATCACTTTATAATCTGAATCTTTCTAACTCCTGGCAGGTTCTTAATGATGTCAATTAATTCATCTGGATTTTGGTTTAGGGCTATTGTGTCTATGGACATTGAAACCATTGCAAAATCCTCTTGAGGTATGCTTTGGTTTATAGTAAGTATGTTACCATTTGCCTTTGCAACAACATCTAATATTTTTGAAAGAACACCTGATATATGATCAAGTATCATTGCAAGTGTAAGTATTTGAGTTTTGTTTTCGTAAAACTCAAATATGCTGTCCTTATACTTATAGTAGGTACTTCTACTTATTCCTACTTCTTTAACTGCATCATTTACTCTGTTGTACTTTCCTTGATTTAAAAGCTTTTTTACCTCCATAACTTTAATAAATACTTCAGGTAAAACTCCTGCCTCTACTACATAGTACTTCTTATTTTGCATTGTCCCCCTCCTTAAAACGCATCCTTCCCTTTAAATTCTCTTGCATAATAAAATAAATACTGCTGTGCAAAGCCAGCATAAAATTTAAATTTATCCCTTCCAAATTGACGTATTTTATTTAAACTAACATCTGGTGCAAGATAAAAGTGCTGCATAACTCTTTTAACCCATACATCAACAGGAAAGGCATCATACTTTTGCATAGAAAAGAGCATAATACAATCTGCAACCTTTGGCCCTATTCCCTTAAGATTAGTAAGCTCTCTAAAGGCTTCATCAGTATCAAGTTCCTTTATGATATTTAAATCAACTTCTCCCTTATATATCTTGGAAACAGTATCTACTATATAGGGTGCTCTAAAACCAACTCCACATTCCTCTAATTCTTTTATGTTTGCTCTTTTTAAACTATCTGGGGTTGGAAAAGAATAATATGTTTTGCCCTCAAATTCAATTTCTTTTCCATATCTTCTTGATATGTTTTCAACTGCTCTTTTAATCATTGGTATTCTATTGTTGGCTGATATTATAAAGGATACAACTATTTCAAACATATCCTGATTTAAAATTCTAATACCCTCTCCATACTTAATTGCCTCTTTAAGTATCTCATCTCTTGAGAGCTCGCTTTTAATGTATCCATAGTCTCTTTTTAAATCAAAATAATATTCCCATAATTTTTTATCTTCTATTCTTCCACCCTTTATATATATATCTTTACCCCTTTGAAAAATCCTTACTGCCCTGCCATAGGCTACTCCAACATAACTTCCATCCTCTTGTTCATTCCACCTAAAACACTGGCCACAATCAAATATATGTTTGATATTAAAGTCTTGTGTATCTTTTATAACTATTCCTTCATCGTATTCTTCAAATTTGTACATAATAAAAAACACCTACCTAAGCTTCAAATCCTTGTATATAAATCTTATATTTATAATATTTATTCCTGTTATATGTTCAAATTCTTCCTTTATCTTTTTTATTACAGTTTCCGCAAGCTTATTGAGAGTACATAGTCCCTTTACAGTTACGTATATTGCAACTTCAATTCCTTCTTCTCTATTATCTAATTTAATGGAATCAACCTTTAAGACATCTGTTTCTCTCTCAACTATATAGACTATTATATTTTTTATAACCGTTTCCGATACTGTAAATTTACCAAGATAGCTAAAGGTTGGTCTTACTATAGTTTTTTCTACATTTTGCTTCTTATTATCCCTAACTATTATGTTTTTTATAGAATCTATAAAATAACCAGAAAAACTCTTTTTAATCTCAAATACAGGAACAGGTATTACGTGCTTTCCCTCCCTTAACCTCTGCCTTCTTGCAGTTTCAATCTCCTCTTTAGTTGAAATATCTTCTATATTTATAACTTCATATTTATTAGGAAGATTTAATGCTGCAATTATATGCTCAACCATATTTACAGAGGTTGCAAGAATCAATATTCTATCTACATTAAGTTCATTTAATTTTTCCTTTACCTGCATTCTATGTTCATCCTCATAAAATATGGCTCTTTTAACTGCTGCCATTTTTGTTTTTTCCTTTTTTGCAGACACTCCTGCAACTACTTTTCCTTTATATATTAATAACCCATCGTCAATAATACAATCTATATCGTATAAGCTTGCAACCTGCATTGCTCTATAGCTCTTTCCTGTTCCACTTTTCCCAACAAGGCATATTATATCCATACCATCACCTTTTTTATCATTTATTTTATTATATACGATATGTTTTATTTACGAAAGATTCAAATTTAAGAATTTTTACAAATTAAAGAAGCTAAAGCGTTATCGCTTCAGCTTCTCCTTTATCACATCCCATATATCATCCGTTTCAAAATTTAATTGCCAAGCCGACATTCCCTTCAAATCATATTTATTTATAAGATCAAGTCTATATCCCATTGATTTTGCATTTTCAAGCCAAACAAGATGCCTATTACCATCCTTATCAAAATATTCTCCAACATCCTGTTTTGCATTGTTATCGAAGTAGATATTACCTCCATATTGTTTTATAATATCTACCGCCTGCTGCATCTTTAAAACATTAGAATCATCTGATTGATTCGTATTTTGTGCCACTTTAAAATCTCTTAAATAAAATGGCACTCCAAGAATAAGCTTGTCCTTTGGAACTTCAAGGGCAA
This sequence comes from Caloramator proteoclasticus DSM 10124, assembly GCF_900129265.1. Classification (GTDB taxonomy): domain Bacteria; phylum Bacillota; class Clostridia; order Clostridiales; family Caloramatoraceae; genus Thermobrachium; species Thermobrachium proteoclasticum. Next base: position 17,081 of record NZ_FQVG01000044.1, read on the forward strand.
GTATTTCCTTTATTCCCTGTTCAACCCAAGGCAGTGACCCAACAGAACCTGCAACTGGTGAACCTTTATAATGTTCATCATAGGCCATAAACATCATATAATCAACTATATCAGACAGTGCTTTTCTGTCATAGAATCTTGACCATTTATCTGATGTTGATGGCTTTGTCACATCAATAGAAACCTTAATGAGAGGATTTTTAGCCTTTAGTCTATTTGTAAGTTCCCTTGTAAATATAATAAGTCCCTCTTTGTTTTTAAGCCCAAGTCCCTCAAAATCTATGTTTATACCATCTAAATTGTATTTTTCTGCATAACCTACTACTTGATTTATAATCCTATCCATAACGCTTTTATTGGTAAACATCGCATAAGCCCTATCTGCATCAAACTCTGCAAGTAGTGCCCAAACTTCATATCCATTTCTGTGGGAGATTTTTACATATTCAGAATCTGCCTTATCTAAAACATTTATACTATTTAAATTAGATGCAGAACCTATAATATCAAACCAAGTAGGAGATACTACATCAAGTCCTATACTTGCTGAATTTTTAGTAATATATTTACTTTCTGGATTGGAAGATTTGTAATAATATTTATTATCTAATTTACTATGGACATAATGCCAAGCAAGAGTTATTTTTTCCTTTGGCGTGTAATTTATAATCTGTGCATTTTGTGATAAAATATACCCCTCTACGGCACCTTGTCTTATCTTATAATACATCCCCATATCCTCAAGAATTTTATATATCTTCCCCTTAACTGCATATCTTTCATCCTGCACTCCATCTATACCTTTTAAAATAGGAGTATCTTCCTTTATAACAATATACTTACCTTCATTAGGTCCTTTAGTTAAATTTAAAAGTTTTTTAGTATATCCACTATGGATATATCCTCTGCTGGTTTTATAAAAACTTCCTGACTGTCCTATTGCATCTATAACTTGTCCCTTTGTATAGTACCCTACAACCATATACTTTGTTGAAGGTCCACTTCTTATAGAAAGTTTAGATGCTGTTACCTCTACTTTAAATGGTGTAAAGATTGCTCCTCTACTTGCTGAATTTTTCAAGGTTGTCTGCACTCTCTTTGTATACCCACTATGGATATATCCTCTACTGGTTTTATAAAAACTTCCCGACTGTCCTATTACATCTACAACTTGTCCCTTTGTATAGTACCCTACAACCCTATACTTTGTTGAAGGTCCACTTCTTATAGAAAGTTTGCTGGCAGTAATCTGTACTTTGAATTGAGAAGCTTCAGCCTTTGGGATAAAAAAAGCAAAATTTGATATAATAAAGGTAAACAGCAAAATTAAAGATATTTTTTTCATCATTACACCCCCTTGTTTGAATTATCGAAAAAAAATCAGTTTTACTTTATATAATAAATTATGGTAAAATCTAAACATAATTCAAAAATCATATTGACATTTTTTTATATGAAGAGTATTATAATAGTAGAGATACCCCTTAAGGGTATATGAAAAGAATATTAATTCAGGAGGTAATATATATGGTAATGCACGTAACTGATAACAATTTCCAAAATGAAGTTTTAAATTCTAATGTTCCAGTACTTGTAGATTTTTGGGCTACTTGGTGTGGACCTTGTAAAATGCTTGCACCAGTTATAGAAGAAGTTGCTCAAAAGATGGAGGGTGAAGTTAAGGTTGTTAAGCTTGATGTTGATGAAAACCCTGTAACTGCAAGCCAATATGGTATAATGAGCATACCAACTCTTGTTCTATTTAAAGATGGTAAGCCTGTTGGAAAACTTGTTGGATTTAGACCAGCTGATCAAATAGAATCAGCAATAAGAGGAGCTCTAAACCTATAATGTACGATATAGCGATAATCGGGAAAGGCCCAGCAGGAATTTCTGCTGCTATTAATGCCTACGCAAGAAACAAAAAGGTTATAATTTTCGGGCAGGATAGCAAGAAAATCCTCTGGGCTCCTTCTATTCCAAACTATGCAGGCTTACCAAACATAACAGGTAATGAATTTATGGAAAGGCTAAATGACCATCTTAAAACAACAGATGCCTTTGTAGTTAATCAAAACGTTCTTGCTGTTTATTCTATGGGAACACACTTTAGCATTCAAGCTGGAACAGAAATGTATGAAGCAAAAAAAGTTATACTTGCAACGGGTGTTGACTTCAAAAAGACAATAGAAAATGAAGATAAGTTCTTAGGTTCAGGTGTTAGCTACTGTGCAACCTGCGATGCTCCACTTTATAAGGGAAGGGTTGTAGCAGTAATAGGATATAACCACGAATCAATTGAAGAAGCAAACTTTTTAGCAACTGTATGTAGCAAAGTATACTTTATACCTCAAATGAAGGAAGATTTATCAAACTTAGATAAAAATATTGAAGTTATAAATTCTAAACCACTGAGATTTGAAGGTTCCTTCAGTGCTGAAAAATTAGTTCTTGAAAATGGAGAAATTGCTGCTGACGGTTTCTTTGTACTAAAGGATAGCTATCCTTTAACTTCACTTGTACCAGGACTTGAAGTGGATGGACCTCACGTTAAGGTTGATAGGAATATGGAAACAAATATAAAGGGACTTTATGCTGCAGGTGATGTTGTTGGAAAGCCATATCAAATAGCAAAGGCAGTAGGCGAAGGACAAATAGCTGCCCTTAATGCCTGTGAATAAAGGTGCCAATTAGGTGAGATGCGTATAAAACCGCCTTCACCTAATCGGCACCTTTTTATATTTCTTTATTTATATGTATAAAATCCTCTTCCTGTCTTTCTTCCTAAATATCCTGCTCTTACCATCTTTCTTAATAGTGGGTGTGGTCTATATTTTGAATCGCCTGTTTCGTTGTATAGGGTTTCCATTATAGCAAGGTTTACATCATTCCCTATAAAGTCCGCAAGTTCAAGTGGCCCCATTGGATGATTTGCACCAAGTTTCATAGCTTTATCAATATCCTCTGCTGTTGCAACACCTTCAGCAAGAAGAGCTACTGCTTCATTTATCATTGGTATTAAAAGCCTATTTACAACAAATCCTGCAGACTCCTTAACTTCAACTGGATCCTTTCCAATCTTTATTGATATATCCTTTATCTTTTCAAAGGTTTCATCAGAAGTCGTAATACCTCTTATGATTTCTATTAGTTTCATAACTGGTGCTGGATTAAAAAAGTGCATTCCTATTACCTTTTCTGGCCTTTTAGTTGATGCTGCTATCTCTGTTATTGATAGAGAAGATGTATTTGTAGCAAGAACTGTATCTTCTTTACATATTACATCAAGCCTACTAAATATATCCTTTTTTACCTCTATATTTTCAAAAACAGCCTCAACAACCAAATCTGCATCCTTTGCATCTTCGATATTTACTGATTTTGTTATATTGTTTAATATGCTGTTCTTTTTATCCTCATCCATCTTTCCCTTCTCAACAAGCTTAGTTAGAGACTTATTTATTAAGTTATATCCTCTTTCTACATACTCATCTTTTGTATCATACATCACTACACTAAAACCACTTTGGGCAAAACACTGAGCTATTCCACTGCCCATTGTCCCGCAACCTACAACAAATACCTTCATAATAAATCCCCCCTACATTACTTCACAGGATTGTCTATAGGCCTTAATCTCCTTAATAAGCTCTGGAACAACCTTATACAGGTCTCCAACTATCGCAAGGTCTGCAACTGCCATAATTGGTGCATCAGAATCCTTATTTATAGCAACTATATATTCACTCTCCTGCATTCCTGCAAGGTGCTGAATTGCACCTGATATGCCGCAGGCAATGTATAGCTTTGGTCTTACTGTCTTTCCTGTCTGCCCAACTTGTCTATCCTTTTCAATCCATCCTGAATCAACAGCTGCCCTTGAGCCTGCAACTATTCCACCAAGGGTATCTGCAAGCTCCTTAAGTAATGTAAATCCTTCCTTGCTTCCTACTCCACGTCCACCTGAGACTATAATGTCTGCTTCTGTTATGTCTATCTTCTCCTTCATTGATTTTACTATCTCTTCAATCTTAACCTTTATATCCTCTTCTTTTATGCTAACATCAAATCTTTCAACTTCCCCTCTTCTTTCATAATCTGCACAGGGGACGCTAAATACTCCTGGTCTTACTGTAGACATTTGAGGTCTATGGTTTGGACACTCAATTGTTGCCATAATATTTCCACCGAAGGCTGGACGAGTCATAAGAAGGTTCTTTGTTTCTTCATCCACATCAAGGCCTGTACAGTCTGCTGTAAGACCTGTTTTAAGCCTTGCGGCAACTCTTGGGCCAAGGTCTCGTCCTATGTAGGTTGCACCAATGAATATTATCTCTGGATTCATCTTTTTTGCTACTTCGCAAATTGCCTTTGTATAGGCATCTGTTGTATAGTGCTTTAAATTTATGTTATCTATCAATATAACCCTATCTGCACCGTGGTGTATTAGAGTATCTGTGAGTTTGTCTACTTCATATCCAAGAAGAACTGCCACAACTTCGCCATCAAGTTTATCTGCAATCTCCCTTGCTTTTCCTAAAAGCTCAAGGCTAACCTTTTGAAGATTTCCATCCCTTTGTTCAGCAATAACAAAAACACCCTTTTTCATACTATCGCCTCCTTATATAAGGTGCATTTCCTTTAGTTTTTCAGTAATAATGTTTGCTGCCTCGTGAGGTGGTAAATCAAACTTTTCACCCTGAGCCTTAGGTCCCTTTGTGAAGGACTTTTTAACCTTAGTTGGCGAACCTATAAGACCAACCTCTTCCTTTTGTAATCCTAAATCAGATAAGCCCATAACCTTAATGTCTTTGCTGTAGCAGGTAAATATGTCGTATATGTTCATATATCTTGGATTGTTTAGCTCCTTAATACAGGTTAAAAGGCAGGGAAGCTTAACACGTAGTGTTTCATATCCATCCTCAAGTGCACGTCTTACCCTAACTTCACCCTCTAAAACTTCAACCTTTTCAACATATGTTACCTGTGGAAGGTTTAGATGCTCCGCAATTTCTGGCCCAACCTGTGCCGTATCTCCATCTATTGCCTGTCTTCCTGCAAATATTAAATCATATCCTAACTTTTCTGCTGCCTTGGCAAGGACAAGGGAGGTTGCCCAAGTATCTGCTCCTGCAAAGGCTCTATCTGTTAATAAAACTGCCTCATCAACACCCATAGATAGTGCCTCTCTTAAGGCCTTTTCTGCCTGAGGTGGTCCCATAGTAACGACAGTTACCTTAGCCCCAACCTCCTCCTTTATTCTTAGTGCCTCCTCTATTGCATTCATATCATCTGGGTTTATAATACTTGGAACTCCTTCTCGGATTAGTGTTCCTGTCTTTGGATCTATTCTAACTTCGTTAGTATCTGGTACTTGCTTTATGAAAACTAATATGTTCATACCCTCACCCCTCTACTTTAGAATGTTTGCTGAAATAACCATCTTTTGAACCTCTGAAGTTCCTTCGTATATCTCTGTTATCTTTGCATCCCTCATCATTCTTTCAACAGGGTAATCCTTTGTATATCCATATCCTCCAAATATCTGAACTGCCTTTGTTGTAACCTCCATTGCAGTCTCTGATGCATAAAGCTTTGCCATTGAGGCATCCATACTATAGTTTTGTCCTGTTTGTTTTTTCCAAGCTGCCTTATACACTAAATTCTTTGCAGCCTCAACCTTAGTTGCCATCTCTGC
>NZ_FQVG01000052.1 GCF_900129265.1 Caloramator proteoclasticus DSM 10124
AAAATAGCCTCAAGAATAGTAAGAAGTAGTCGCTACATAATATTTAAGCTTTGCAGTAGCTACGCATATAAAAATGATTTTTATGAGATTGTAGCAAATATTCACAAGTTAGAATGAAATTCTTTTATTATTGTTCTTTGATAAGTTCAAAAAGTAAAATTTTATACTATAGGTGAAATCTATTCTTCTTTAATGTAAATATCTGTAATTTATGAAAATTTTATTCATATAACAATTATACTAAGATTTCTTATAAATATTTTTCAGTTTAATTTTTGGTTGGTGAATAATTCAGGTATAATAATGTTTAAATAATGTAAATTTTGTTGATAGGATAAGAGGTGATGGTAAAATTGAGAATCGTTTCGTGGAATTGCAATGGAGCATTTAGGGGGAAATATGATGCTATTCAAAAACTAGATGCAGATATTTATGTTATTCAAGAATGCGAAGACCCTCAAACAACAAAAGACAATGGGTATAAAAAATTTGCTAGTAATTATATATGGACAGGATTTAAAAATAAAGGATTAGGGATTTTTGTGAAAGATGGTATCACTTTAAAAAATAATAACTGGAAATCATTTGGCTTAGAATGGTTTATTTCATGTGAAATAAACAACAAATTTTCTTTATTAGGAATTTGGGGTTGTGGCAACTATGTAGAAGATATTTATGTTTATTTAAATATATATAAAGAAAAATTAGAAAACATGTTAATTTGTGGTGATTTCAACAGTAACAGTTGTTGGGATAAGCAATATAAACGAAGAAACCATACAGTGATGGTAAAAATGTTAGAAGGTTTGGGTCTAAGTAGTTGCTATCACTATAAAGAAAATGAAATTCAAGGTAAAGAGAGTAAACCTACTTTTTATTTGTATAGAAAAAAGGAAAAGGGATATCATATAGACTATTTTTTTTATGATAAGGAGAAGGTTCAAAACATACAAATAGGAGAATTTGAAGATTGGATTCATCTTAGTGATCATATGCCGTTAATTTTGGATATTAGTTATTAACTTACTTTAATGTAATGAGGTTACGAAACCTCTTTTTTATTTAAATAGAAAGGAGAGATTCTATGAAAGCATCAGAATTAAAAAACAAAGGCGTAAAAATAAAATTACAGGATAAAGAATACGAATTAAAATTTGATATGAACACCTTCTGTGAGTTAGAAGAAGTTTATGGAGATATAAATAAAGCATTTGAAGATTTGCAAAATAAGAAATTCAAAGCAATAAGAGCGTTAATATATGCAACGATTAAAGCTCAGGATGAAAATATTACATTAAAAGAAATAGGACAAATGATAACATTAGATAAATTAGAAGGTTTAAGTTTGGCAATTAATAAAGCACTTAATATTGCTATGCCAGAGGTAGAAGAAGATATGGGGGAACATTAAGCCACACCAATCAAGATTCGTGGGATTGGGAGTGGCTTTTGTATTTAGCAACAAATATCTTGAAGATGAGTGAAGACGAGTTTTGGAAATGCACACCTAAGAAGTTACAAGCACTATTTAATGTATATAAAAGAGTAAATGGAATAGAGGTAGAAGAGGAATTTGACTATATAGATAACGTTATTTTTTAACAGTGAGGTGAGATGGTGGCAAGGGATGCTAATACTGTAATTGCAAGAATAGGACTTGATGATAGAGGATTCCAAGAGGGTGTATCTAAAATACAAAGAAGCTTAAAGGTTGTTCAAAGTGAATTTGCTGCGGCATCAACAAAACTTGGGGACTTTGGAAATTCAACAGAAGGATTAAAACTTAAAGCAGATAGTTTAAATAGGCAGATTGAACTTCAAAAAGATAAAGTAGCAGCATTAGAGAAGGCATATAAAGAAAGTGTTGATGCAAAGGGCGAAGATGCCAAGGCTACTGAAAATTTAAAAATTAAACTTAATTATGCAACAGCTGAACTTAATAAAATGGAGCATGAACTTAAAAATACAACGAGGGAATTAAAAGAAAAAAGCTCTGCTTGGTATAAGTTGTCCCAAAGTATGAATAGTGCAGGAGAAAAGATGAAAGCGGTAGGAGATAAGATGTCGTCAATAGGCAGCAAACTTACAACAGCAGTAACATTACCGCTTATAGGTATAGGAACTGCTGCAACCAAGATGGCTATGGATGCTGTTGAATCTGAAAATCTCTTTGAAGTTTCAATGGGCGCTATGGCAGATGAGGCAAGAAAATGGTCAGAGGAAATATCAAAAGCACTTGGTCTTAATGCCTATAGTGTAAGAAAAAATGTAGCAACCTATAATTCAATGCTGACAAGTATGGGCTTAACATCACAAGAAGCATTAAAAATGTCAGAGGGCCTTACACAGCTTTCATATGATATGGCATCCTTTTATAACTTAAAACCAGAAGAGGCCTTTGAAAAATTAAAGGCAGGGATATCTGGTGAAGCTGAACCTTTAAAGGCTTTAGGAATATTAATTAATGAAAATACAATAAAGACCTATGCATATACTCACGGCATTGCTAAGCAGGGTGAGGCACTAACAGAACAGCAAAAGGTAATGGCAAGGTATGGTGTAATAATGGAAGCCACTAAAAATGCTCAAGGAGACCTTGCAAGAACTATGGACTCACCTACTAATAAAATAAGGGTTATGAAAGAACAGGCTGAGCAGCTTGGAATTCAGTTTGGACAGATTCTTATACCAGTTCTTGAAAAGTTAATAGGAGTAATAAAGCCATTAATGGATAAATTTCAAGGGATGTCAAAAGAACAGCAGGAGATGATTGTAAAAATAGGGCTAATTGTTGCAGCAGTAGGGCCTGTAATTGGAATTATTGGTAAGGTAATAAGCATAGCAGGTACTCTTTCAACTGTAATAGGAAGTGTATCAGGGGCAATGGCAACAGCAGGTGGTGTTTCAGGAGTATTAGGTAGTGCGTTCACAGCATTAACTGGGCCTGTTGGAATTGCTGCTATGGCTATTGCAGGTATTATTGCAGTTGGAGTCTTACTAATTAAAAATTGGGATAGTATAAAAGAAACTTTAAACAATTTAAAAGAAAATATATGTACAAAATTTAACTCCATAAAAGAAAATATATCAAACGCATGGGAAAATGTAAAAACTAAAACATCTAATGTATGGGGAAGCATTAAAAACACAATAAATGAACATGGAGGTGGAATAAAAGGAATTATAGGAACTTATATTGAAGGCTATAAATCAGTTTGGGGCAAGGGTTTTGACTTTATAAACAGCATAACAGGTGGAAAATTGGGAGAGGTTTTTGAAAAAATAAAAAGTATAGCAATTTCTATTAAAGAAAAGTTATCTGATATGTTTGACTTTAAAATACCTAAAATAAAGCTGCCGCATTTTTCGATAAAAGGTGAATTTAGCTTAAAACCACCAAGTGTTCCTTATTTAGATGTTAACTGGTATGCAAGCGGGGGAATTTTTACAAGACCGAGTATAATTGGTGTCGGAGAGGCAGGGAATGAGGCTGTTTTACCTATTGATAGATTAGATGATCTTATGGCAAGAGCGATTGAAAAGGCAAAGGGAAGCAGTAGTAGTGCAGGCTTGACTTTACACATAGAAAATTTCTATAACAATTCTGATAAAGATATAGAACACCTTGCATATGAACTTGAGTTTTATAGACAGCGTATTTCACTTGGAAGGGGTGGGAGGTAATGCTTAGCTTTAATTTTGCAGGGAAAGATAGTTATTTAGACTATGGTATTTTAATAACTTCAAGGCCTACTATCCCATCACCTAAAAGAAGAGTATCATACATTGATATTCCAGGTAGAGATTCAAGTTTAAGATATGATGAAGGAACCTATGAGGATATTACTATTGTCGCTCAATGCTCAATAACAGCAGAAAATATCATTCAAAAAATAGACGAAATAACTGCATGGCTTTTAAATTCAGGAGAGAGTGATTTAATATTTTCATTCCAGAATGATAAAAAGTATATAGCTCAAGTTGCAAATTCAATAGAGTTTAAACAGGTTTTAAGATATTCTTCAAAATTTATAATCATATTTAATTGTAGGCCATTTAAATATGCAGTTTCAAACAACGTAATTACAATAACCCAAAATGGAACTAATTTAATAAATCCAGGAACAATATATAGTTTACCCAAGATTTATGTTTATGGCTCAGGAGATATAACGCTTAAAATAAATGGAAATGAGATAAAAATAAACGGATTATCAAATAAAATAATAGTTGATTGCGCTCTTTATGACTGCTATGATGATGACCTTAACAACTTAAATTCAAAAGTTAGTGGAACCTTTCCAGTATTAAAAGTGGGTAACAATATCATAGAATGGACAGGAAATGTATCAAAGGTTGAGATCTTACCTAACTGGCGGTGGTTGTAGTGATTTGTGTTTATGACAAGAAAACTAAAAAGGGTGAATTTGAAAATATAGGACTTGGTGTTTTAGACGAGTCTATAGCAACAGAAATAACAGAAGAACTAAATGGTGAATACAGCTTATATTTAGAATACCCAGCAAACTCTAAGAAAGCAAACTACTTAGTTGAGTTTAATATTATAAAGGCAAATGGACAGCTATTCCGCATATATAAGGTAGAAAGAGAAGTTGAAAAAATAGGGAAAATAAAGGTATGGGCAAGGCATATATTTTACGACCTTGCTTTTTATTTTATAGAAGCGGCAACACTTGTTAATGCAAATATGAAAGAAGCAATAGAAGGAACTATCCCACCTGAAGCACAGGCAGTTTTTAAATTTACAGCACCAGAGGAGAACATTTATCCATTTAGTATAAGGAATGTAAATGCACTTGAAGATTTCTTTAAAATACTTCAATATTATGGCGGAGAAGTGAAAAGAGATAATTTTAATATTGAAATACTTAAGCAATTAGGAACTAATTCAGGGATATTAATAAAGTATGGTAAGAACATAAAAGGAATGAGGGCCATAATTGATACTAATAATTTTGCAACAAAGGTGTATCCAATAGGCAAAGACAACTTAATTCTTCCTGAAAGATATATTGAGGCTGAAGGTGATGTTTCTAAGATTCTGCCATACCCAATAGTAAAAAAGGTTGAATTTGATGCAGGAGATGTGGATGAATTAAGAAACTTAGGGAAGGAATATATAAAGAAAGCATCAAATCCTTTTGTAAATATAGAAGTGGACTTTCTAGAGCTTTCTAAGATAAAAGAATATGAAAACTTTAAAAGCCTTACAGAAGTTAATCTTGGTGATGAGGTTGAAGTTAAGCATGAACTATTAGGAATTACAGCAAAGCTCAGGGTTATAAAGAAAAGAATTGACCTTTTAAATCCTTTAAATACAAAAATTGAATTAGGCGATCCATTAAATACAATAATTGAAAAATTAGATTTTGAGTCCATGATTGAAAAGATAGAAAGTAAAATATCTGACTCTCAAAATCAATTAATACTAAAGAGAAATGCAGAAACCATAAATATTTCAACTACAAAATATCAAGCTATGATAATAGGTTTTTCAGTATCTGCAGATACAAACTTAACAGCAAATATTGTAATTTCCGGAAAGGCAAGCTTTGATTTAACATTAAGCATTTTCTTTTCACTGGATAACAAATATTACGATTTAAAGCCGGTTCAAAAGATAGCATCAGGGGATAATATAATAAATGTTACACTGCCAATGCCGCAGGTTACAGCAGGACAACATTCTTTTATTATAGAAATGCAAACATCAAATGGAACTTTTACTATTGAGAAAAACAATCTTCAGGTAACAATTGAAGGAAGAAACCTTGAAGGCGGATTAAGCCCTAAACTTCCAAGAGCAGAAGTTTTACAAGCATTCTTATATGAATTGTTTTTAAATAAGATAGAACAGCAAAAGCAAGATATAGTCCTTACAAGTGTTCAAAAACTAATAAATGATATTAAACCTAACATAGTGCAGACAAATTCATATGCTGATTACTTGGCTAAATCATTGGAATGTTTGATAGATTTAAATATTTCAAAAGCATCTGTTGGAATATCAGAAACTTTTTCAAGATATAAAATGTCTGATTATGATTTTGACAGCTGGATTAATTTTGACTTGGATTTTGAAAAACAGACAGATGGAACATATATAAGTTATGAAAGAGCAACAATTAAGGAATTAGAATATATAAATCAAGGAATTTTTGAAAGCACATTAGGGAATGGTGTAATTTATGGTGTCAATCTTGCAAATAGAGAAGAATATAACAGTTTAGTTTCATTAAACGCAACAATAAAGGAAGTATAGGGGTGATTATATGGGGATAGTTCAAACACCAGCACAGCCTAAAGGAAACAGTGGGATGACACTCTTTGGAACAAGCAATGATGATACAACAGTAACACTCCCGGATATGGGTTTTGACTTTAAATATAACGGTTCAGTTGTAAGGCAATTAAGAACATCAGGTAACTCTTGGGTAGGTTTTGGTTCAGCAACAGAGCATCTAAAAATAAATAGAAGAGATGCAAGTTATAATAAACTATATTATGCTTTAGAAATTGAAGGTGGAAAGAAAACTTTCAGAATAAGGTGGGAAGGGAACGCATCATATTCTAATTGGAATGCTAACGATTTAATTTGGGAATTGACCTTATTTGAAACAGGCGTTATTAGACTTGTAATTGAAAAAATACCAAATAGTGGGACAAATAGTTTTGACAACCCTAATGTAGGAACGCAAACTTTAACATTAAGCAATGGGTCATCTTTAATATTTTTTCCTGGGACAGCTGACGGCAAAAATTATACGATATACTACAATTCAAATTATATTCCAATGAATGAAAAATACCTTATGGTTGATGATGATGGGGTAAAAACTTATTCTGGTGGTTCATGGAGCAAAATTGGTGATTTACCTCTAACTGAAGAAATGTTTTTAAGTTTTGGATTAGATAATATTCCACAAAGTTATTCAGGAATTTTAGGAAATCCAAAGCTTTATTTTTATACTGATGATTATACTAAAAAAGCAAACCCTACTAAATATATATTAGAAACAAAGGAAGTAGTAAATAGCAAGCCTAAAGTAATAAAGCAAAAATCAGATTTTATAATACCCTCAGGTAAAAACATCTTAAGTATAGCTGTTGATGCAAGCTTTGTAAGAAGAGACGCAAGTGGCAATCCAATTTCAACAAATGGAGTGATTAGATTAGTAATAAGTTTTGACAGTGGTTCTTCATATTATACCTATAATCAAACAAGTGGTGTATTTGAGGTAATTGATATAAACGACATTAATCAATTTTTAAATCAAGGAATAGATACAAACAACACAAATCAATTGAACATGGATTTATTAAATCAGATATTAACAGAAAACAGAACCATTAGATTTGCATATTTGCTTAATAAGCCTACATTAGACGATGTATGTAAGCTGAAAAAAATAAAAATAATGTTTGCATAAGAGGGTGGTAATTTGAGAGAAGTTGTTTCATACAATAAAGACTTTTTAAGCAACACTGTTTTTAAGGAAATAAAACTTAAAGATGGCAGAGGAATAAAAGGAAAAGTATTAGTTGAATTATTTGATGCAAAAACAAATAAAAAAGTAAAGGAAGCATACACTGAGAACATTATTCCTGACCTCTTTTTTAAGGACATGTTTTTAAGGCATTTTGCAGGAGGAATAATGGGAATAAATAACAGAAGTCAAGATCAATTTAATAATAGTTTTGAATGTATATATCTTACTGACTCCACAAAACCTGAATCGTCAAACACAGAAAAAGTAACGGGAAATATAATAGGATATGCTTATAGAAATACTGAGTATTCAGGAACGGATACTTTAAGAGGGACAATAAATAAGGTAGAAAGTAAAATGGAAATACTTAATGGGAAAATAAGGGCTACATTTGTATTTGACTTTCCAACACATGCTGCTAATGGAAGATTCGAATCTATATATTGGGGAGCTGAGCCTTCGAAAAGAGAAAAATTTTATATAGGACCACCCATATTTGGAAGAAATAATGGAGATGGAACTATCTATGCAAAACAAAATTTTTATAAAGAGAAATATTGGGCAATTTATTATATATTTTATAGCGGTGGTTATGGTAGCTTTAGGAGAACATTAAGATTTACAGATTACCATAAAGGATATGCATACTGCGATGCAACTATAACAAGTGCAACTAATACAACCTATATTCAATATCCCGATGATTTAAAAGGACATCAGATTTATCTGCCGTTTGATTTAAATCTAGACTACTATGTGGATTTTTCGAAAGCGATTAAATTACTTAATTCTTCTGGTGGAGCGTTTCCTGCAGGAGAATTAAATGATGTTGTTCCTGTATATAAAGAAAATGGAGAAATAGATTATTTTGTAGGATTTTACACATATTATAGCTACCCAAATCAATATATAAAAATTTACAAATGGAGTAATGTAGGGGTATTATTGTCAACTGTTGGCCCTATAAATTTAACAACAACTTTTAAAGACGCATATAATACGAATTTTAGTTATGTTGGCTATACATTAAACCCAATAATGACAGGTGATGGATATATAGAGGTTTATGGATACAATTCAAGACAAGATCCACAAAATAATAATGAATATGTATATACGAACAGATTATTAAGATTAGATCTAAATGGCAATTTAATAAGTGAGTTAAACTTAAAACCTAAGATAGGAAGTTCAACATGGTTTGCCTCTAAAGGAATGAATAGTGGAAATGTTGAAAGAAGATGCTATATAGGGAATATAATTTACAGAACAAAAAATAGAATATATTTACAATATTATGGAACACAGGGTGGAGCAGGATTTTATCAAGTAATAACTCCTGAAGGCAATCTGGTGGAAGCATATAGAGATTATCTTTATTATGAAGACTATTCAGATTCAACTGCATACCCAATAATAGGGACTGATAAGTTTATTTCAATGTATAGATATTCCAACAATGATTATGTATATTTTGGAATTTATTATTTAGCAACGTCAAAACCCTGTGGAGCTCATACAAAGCTTGCTCAGCCAGTTGAAAAAACGGATGCAAATACAATGAAGGTCCAATATACATTTGAGATAGACTTAATAGATTTTGCCTTTGATTATTATTAAGAGAGGATGATTAAGATGAAAAACAACACAATACAAATAGTTTTTGCTACCATTGGCGGTTACTTAGGTTATTTTTTAGGAGGATTTGATGGGTTTATGTATGCACTTATAACCTTCGTGGTTATAGATTATATAACAGGCATTATGGTAGCAGTTCTTGAGAGGAAACTTTCAAGTGAGGTTGGGTTTAGAGGGATATTTAAAAAGATTCTTATTTTTATCATGGTTGGAATAGGGAATATAATTGATGTTAATGTAATTAAAAGCGGTAGTGCAGTTCGCACCGCCGTTATTTTTTTCTACATTTCAAATGAAGGAATAAGTATCATTGAAAATTCAGCAAAGATTGGACTCCCTGTCCCAGAGAAACTAAAAGAACTTTTAAAACAAATAAATGAAGGGGGAGAAAAGTAATGGCAAGGGTATGTTTAGACTATGGACATGGTGGAGTAGATAGTGGAGCAGTATATAAAGGAAGATGTGAAAAGGATGATAATTTAGAACTTGGTTTAAAGGTTGCAGGAGAATTAAGAAGGCATGGGGTTGTTGTGGATGAAGTAAGAGATAAAGATGTATTTGTTAGTCTTAAAGATAGAAGCGACTTTGAAAGGAAAAATGACTATGACTATTTTATATCCTTTCATAGAAATGCCTTTAAGCCTGAAAAATCAAAAGGATCTGAAACATTTATATATATAATTGGTAGTGAAAAATCAAAAGAATTAGCAAAAAGGATACAAACCTCCCTTGTAGGATTAGGTTTTGTAGATAGAGGAGTAAAGACAGCAAATTTTTATGTGTTAAGGGAAACAAAATCACCAGCAGTTCTTGTGGAGGTGGGCTTTATTGACAATAGTGAGGATAACAAATTATTTGACAGTAAAAAAGATGAAATAGCAAAAGGAATTGCAAAGGCTATATTAGAACAGTTAAATATAAAATATGTAGAAACTTCTAAAGTATTATACAGAGTAATGGCAGGTTCATACACAATAAAAGATAATGCTGAAAAGCAGGTTAAAAGATTAAAAGAATTGGGTATAGATGCAGTTATTATTGAATCTAAATAATTTTGAAGCTCTTTATGGGCTTCTTTTTTTATGCTTAAAAGGGGGGATTTTTGTGACTAAAGAGCAGTTTGAAAGGGAGAAAAACTATAGGATATCAATTGCTATCGCAAAATCAATGCTTTCAAAAAATATAATTAATGAAGATGACTTTGAAAAAATTAAAAAGATGTTTATTGATAAATATAGACCAGCCATAGAATTACTAACATATAATTAACTTGCTTTGCGAGAGTATTAGAGCTAACATGTGTAGCTGAAAGGGGGAATCGAGAATGCAAAGAAAAGTAATAAAGATTAAACCTAAAATAATAAAGGCTTTAGCTAAAAAACGTGTTGCTGCTTATGCAAGAGTATCAAGTGGTAAGGATGCAATGCTTCACTCTCTTTCAGCTCAAATAAGTTACTATAGTAGCTTTATACAAAAACACAGTGAGTGGGAATTTGCAGGGGTATATGCTGATGAGGCTTATACTGGGACAAAGGATGAAAGACCAGAGTTTCAAAGACTTATAGAAGATTGCAGATTGGGTAAAATTGACATGATAGTTACAAAGTCAATCTCAAGATTCGCAAGAAATACTGTTACTTTACTTGAGGTTGTAAGAGAACTAAAATCTTTAAATATTGACGTCTACTTTGAAAAAGAAAATATACACAGCCTTAGCGGGGATGGTGAGCTTATGCTAACTATCCTCGCTTCATTTGCACAAGAAGAATCAAGGTCAGTTAGTGAAAATATTAAATGGAGAATAAGAAAAGGCTTTAAAGAAGGAGAACTTGTAAATATTAGGTTTATGTATGGATACAGCATTGAAAAAGGGAAAATAGAAATCGATGAGGATGAGGCAAAAATAGTTAGAATGATTTTTCAAGACTATATAAATGGAATTGGTGCAACTAAAATAGCAAAGAAACTAAGAGAAATGGGAATAGAAAAAATAAGGGGTGGCAAGTGGAACTCTGAAAGGGTAGTAGAAATATTAAAGAATGAAAAGTATACAGGAAATGCACTTTTGCAGAAAAAATATGTAAAGGACCATTTAACAAAGACTTTAGTTAGAAATAAAGGAGAACTTCAAAGATATTATGCAGAAGAAACACATCCAGCAATAATCGATTTAGAAACATTTCAAAAGGCCCAGAAGATTTTAGAAGAAAGAAAATCAAAGTATTCAAATCAAAAAGAAAGTTCGAATCAAATATTTTCAGGAAAAATTATATGTGGTATATGCGGTAAGAAGTATAGAAGGAAAAGAGTAAGGGATAAGTTTATATGGCAGTGTTCTACCTATTTAAAATATGGTAAAGATGCCTGCCCAGCAAAACAGATCCCTGAGGATATTTTAATTTCACTTTGCAATGAGGTTTTAGGAACAGAAGAGTTTGAAAAGAAAATAAAGGAAATACAGATTATAGAGCAGGGAAAAATTGCCTTTATATTAAACGATGGAAGTATAGTTAAAAAAGAATGGAGTTATAAACCAAGAAGTGAAAGCTGGAGTGAAGAAAAACGTCAAAGGGCAAGAGAAGAAAGCCTTAAAAGAATTGAAGGGAGGAAAAACTTATGGCAAGAGCCGTAACTGTTATACCTGCAACAGCAAATAATGTTTCTCCAATTACAAAAACAAAAGTAAATAGAAAAAGAGTAGCTGCTTACGCAAGAGTTTCAACTGACAATGAAGAACAGCTTCAAAGCTTTGAGGCACAGATGGACTACTATACAAGACATATTAAATCAAACCCTGATTGGATATTTGTAAATGTCTATACAGACGAAGGTATATCAGCAACAAGCACTAAAAAGAGAGATGGATTTAATAGAATGATTGAAGATGCACTAAGTGGTAAGATAGACCTTATAATTACAAAATCAGTTAGTAGATTTGCAAGAAACACGGTTGATACATTAACAACAGTTAGAAAGCTGAAGGAAAAAGGTGTAGAGGTATATTTTGAAAAGGAAAATATCTATACAATGGATAGCAAAGGAGAGCTTTTAATTACTATAATGAGCTCACTAGCACAGGAAGAATCAAGGTCTATAAGTGAAAACGTAACCTGGGGACAGAGAAAAAGATTTGCAGATGGTAAGTTTAGTTTGCCATATAAAAACTTTTTAGGCTACACAAAGGGAGAAGATGGCTATCCTAAAATAGTTGAGGAAGAAGCAAAGATTGTAAGGCTGATATATAGAATGTTTTTAGAGGGAAAAACAGCATTAAGCATAGCAAAGTATTTAACAGAAAACAAAGTTCCAACACCAGCAGGTAAAGGAGTATGGCATCAAAGCACAGTATTAAGTATACTTCAAAATGAAAAATATAAAGGAGATGCAGTACTTCAAAAGAAGTTTACAGTAGATTTTCTAACAAAGAAGATAAAGAGAAATGAAGGTGAAGTTCCACAGTATTATGTAGAAAACAGTCACCCTGCAATTATCTCACCTGAAGTATTTGCTTTAGTGCAGATGGAGCTTAAGAATAGAAAAGGGGCAAGAGGGTATAAGACAGGAAGTTACTATTTCTCAGGAAAGATTATATGCGGTGATTGTGGAAGTTTTTACGGTAGAAAGGTTTGGCACTCAAATGATAAGTATAGGAAAATAATTTATCAGTGCAATTCAAAGTATAAGAATGAGAAAAAGTGCAAGACGCCTGTAATAAATGAGGAAGACTTAAAGAAGGCATTTGTTGAGGTATTCAATAGGGTGATAAGTAATAAGGAAGAAATATTAAAAGGGTATGAGGAAGTTATAAAGGAATTTACTAATACCAAAGATTTAGATGAAAAAATAAATGGGCTTGAAAGACAAGCAAAAGAAATTCTTAATGAGATAAACAGATGTATTCGTGATAATGCAACTAAAGCACAGGACCAAGAGGAATATATGAGGAGATACAATGCTTTAGTTGTAAGCTATGAAAATATGAGAAAGGCAATTGAAGATGCTGAAAACAAGAGGTTTGAAAGATTGGTTAAGAAAGATAGGATAGATGAGTTTATTAAGGTTTTAATAGATAGAAATGAATTACTTGATGAGTTTGATGAGGAGCTTTGGCTTGGAACAGTTGATAGTGTGGTTGTAAATGCTGATGGTAAGATAACTTTTGTATTTAAAGATGGCAGTGAAATAGAGTGATAAGCTATGATAAATAATGGCATTTAAGGGGTTAGAGTAATCTAGCTTCTTTTTTATGAAGCAAAAGGATATAACTAAAATAATATGTAAATTTAAGTTTACTTAAACAAAACAATTAAATTTAATATGGTATATGCAGAATAATGTAGAAAAAAATAGAAAAAATATAATTGACATTATATATATATATATATATAATTGTAGATGAAATGGTTATTATATACAATAAGACAAAAATATATATTTGATAAATAATTATATACAGTGACTTCTGAAAAAATTTTGTGTTTAATATAGAATAAAAAAGAATTAAGATTAATTAGTATTCTTAAGGTAGAGTAGTAGAGTTTAATAATACAAGTAGATATAAGTTTAAGATAGTAAATGTTGTATATGTAAGATATGTTGAGGAGCTGATTTTATTACAAAATACATATAATGAAAAGATGAATAATATAAATAATTTACAACAAATAACTGTAGTATATAATGTGACTGTAACTGACATAAAAGATGGACAAGCATTAGATACATTAATTGTAGATTTATATATAGGGGTGAGTCCAAATAGCTTATAGTTGATAGTTCTGATTTGTGCATATAATCAACCGGTTGATTTATATAAAATAAAGAGCATGTTTAAGAAAATAACCAAGATTTAATTTATTATCCATGTTTTTAAATTTATATATTTGCTCAAAAAGTTAAGTTGTTTTATGTTGCTTATATAAAATATGATATTATCTTCATTTGTGGATAGTTTTAGATTTTTTAATAACTTAATAATGCCACAGTGGAAGAAAATATAAAAGCCTTATGGCTAAAAAAATAGTAAAATCAATGGTTGCAGAATTCTGCAACCGACTAGTAACAGACATTAAGAAGGAGTGCTTAAAATGAAGAAATTGTTAGTAATGTTTTTGATCGTAAGTATTTTAGTATTGGATATAAGTGTTTCATTTGGTGCAAATAACTCTGTTGGTTTGGCTGAAAGTGACGATGAACTTTTACAGGCTGAAATACTGTTAAATAATGCTATTGCAGAAATTAAGGACAAGGAAAATAAAGAAATTGACTCGTTTGATGAAAATAGAATTACTGACAAAAATCAAAAAGCAGAATTTAGAAAGAAAAAAGCAGAAAAGAAAGAATACCTAAAGAATTTAAAGAGTTACGAAGATTTTAAAACATCTGGTACTATTGAAGATGTTAAAAAAGAATTAGAAAAAAAGGGTTATCCAATAGATAACAAATTTTATGCTCTCTGTAAAGAAATAGAGGCATATAAAAAATCAAATCCATCAGATGATAGCAAGAAAGTGGTTAAATATTTTAATTCTAAATTTGAATTAAAAGAAAAACCTAAAAAAGAAAAGTTATTAAGTTTTTCTTTTGGAACTTCTGCTTTTGCATTGTCTTATAGTGATTGGACAAGATTGACAACGTCAGAAAAGTTATTAATAGCTTCTGACCCAGCAGCTGCTCTTATGACGAATTCAATAAAAGAAATTGCTTTTAAGTGGACACAAGAAAAATTTGGTTATAATGGCTTGGGAGATAAATCAGATGGATATAGACATGGAATATGGAATGCGTTAATGACAAGGGATATTAGCAGGTCTTGGGCTTTTGCCTATGCGACAGCACATGAAGATAAGAGTCAAGCTGAACTTCAAAAGAAAGCTGCTGACGGGTATTACGAATATCAACATAGAGATATGGACTTGCATAATAATCAGGTAGGTAGAGATCAAATAGCTTGGTACGAATTTTCTTTTAATTGTGGAGATAGCACTGTTAAAAGCCGTATATCTGCAAAACTAACAAACAAATCAGCAGATATTATTTGGTTGCACAACTAAAATTTTAATCAATAAAAAGATACTGTGGTAAATTTGCCACGGTATCGATGTATTTTATGACCTAATAATAAAAATATTTTATGAGAGAATGGAGGTAGAGTTTTTGAAAAAATTATTAATTGCAATAATAAGCATAGTTTGTTTTCTTGGAATAAGTATAGTAATTTGTTTACATGTATATAGGTGTGAAACAGTAGATTTCCAAACAATTAAAGACGAGCACCAATTAAATTCAGAAATGATTAAATGGATAAGTGATAAAAATTCAGACAAAGGAATATATATTTATTCGTTGGAAAATGCAAACCCATATGAAATGTTGTTTTACTATAATAAAAATTTAGGTAAGAATAATTATGTTACATCAACTCTGGAAGCAAAAAATGTTGGTGGTGTATTGAAAATAAAAATTAATGAACAACCAGCGACAAATGACAATTTTGTAAATGATAAAATAATAGCATATTTTATCATTAAGGAGAAACCAAAGAATATAGAAATATATGTTAATGACAAAAAAGAAGATTATGTACTTGAAAAAGGTATAAATAAAATATTTAAATAAGTGCTTGATATTTGATAATAGAGGGTTTGAGTATTTTCATTCATCATTACCAATACCCTTAATGGTATTGATTATTTTGTACTCAACCCTAATTTAGCTGTTAATGTATATGTGAATTAAAAAGTTATTTTAAAAAATTTTTATAAATCATAACATACTATTTTTGTTGCTTTTAGATTATTTATAAGTAAGCGTCAAAAAATAAGTACATAGATATCTCATCCTCCCATTGATAGAATAAAAGCAAATACTATCGATGGGAGGTAATTTATGGGTAAAAAAATGAGCTATGCTGAATGGGAAGAATATATAAAGAAATTTGAATCATATAATGGTTCAATAACAGTAAAGGACTTTTGTATAGAAAATAACATTTGTAAAACCCAGTTTTATTATCACAAAAGAAGATTAATGAAATCACAATCAGAAAATATACAACCTGTGTTTCATGCTATTTCATTAAAAGAAAGTTATTTAGAAGAAAATATTACTTCTTCAAATGAAGTAAAAATTACCGTAGGCAATGTAATTATAACTATTCCTTCAAGCGAAGCTACGCTCATATTTCCTTCTTGTATCAACATCATCGTCCAAAGACAAAATTGAACAACATATTGATACAATAGATAAAAGCCTTGAAGTGTTAAGCTTTGAGGCTATTTTGCTTTTTTGGATGGTAGCCTTATCACATATAACTTTTATTTCTCTAAATGCAAGTCCTGCCAAGATGGGAGCCTTTCAAAATAAAGGTGATGCACTTCTTTAAAAAACTTATACAGTTGATTTTTTGACCAAAAAAAGAGCAGTTAACAACGGTAAGTTCCAATGTATTATGTAGAAGAAAGCCACCCTGCAATTATTGATAAAGAAATGCATACCGCAGTACAGCTTGAAATGGAGAGAAGAAGAGCTTTTGCAGAAAAATATAACATCAGTAAGCTTGATTATGCTACAGTTGATAATCCTTTTGCAGGAAGAGTTATCTGCGGACATTGTGGTAGCCCTTTTGGCAGGAAGGTTTGGAATTCTACAGATGAAAGGTTAAGAAGGGTTGTTTGGAGATGTAATAAAAAATATGAAGTAAAGGGGAAAAAGAGCTGTGAGAATAAGCATATAAATGATAAGGTTTTGTATCAAGCCTTTGTAAATACGTTTAATGCTATGGTGGAAAATAAGGAATATTTTATAGAAAAGTGGAAGAAAGAACTTAAAAGTGAGAATGTATTGGTAAGATATAAGGCAAAACAGTTTATGGTGTAAATGTCAATATATCTTTGTACAAAAAGTGGAATATATTTATGTACAAAAATTGTACTATGATGACGTATTAGAAGAACTGTTAAAATATTTCATTTTAGATTTTAATCTGTATGAAGGACCTTTTATAGATATAACATGTGAGTGATGCAATAATCTGTCCAATATTGCATTAGCAATTCTTGCTGAACCAAATACTTCTGTCCAACTTGAAAAAGGCATGTTGGTTGTAATAATTGTTGAGTGTTTTTCATATCGTTTAGATATTAATTGAAAAAATATATTGGCTGTATCTACATCAATAGGCAAATATCCAACTTCATCGATTATTAAAACTTTATATTTTGAAAAATGCTTCAATCTTGCTTCTAAACGGTTTTCAGCTAACGCTTTTTTAAGTTGAGCCATTAGTTCTTGAAA